>WFNF01000017.1 GCA_015488775.1 Helicobacteraceae bacterium | reverse complement strand
CTATTTACATCAAAATATAATATTATTTTGATTTTATTTTGGTATATTTAGATATGAATAAAATTTTAATTATAGAAGATAATCATACTGTAGCAAAACTTTTAGAGATGAAAATAAGAAAAGAGTTAGATTTAGATGTAGTTATATGTGATACACTTAAAGACTCTTATAGATACTCTTGTTAAAGATAAGTACTTAGCAATATTAGCTGATTTAACTTTGCCAGATGCTAGTGGAACACAAGTGGTCGAAAAGATAGATAAATTTGATACACCAACTGTTGTTTTCTCAGGTTCTATTGATAAAGATCTTATAAATAAAGTTTTAGATTATAATGTTATGGACTTTGTTGTTAAAGATAATCCAAGTTCTAGTGACTATGCTATAAGACTTATAAAATTTATAGTTCTCAATAAAAAATCTTCTTTATTAGTTGTAGATGATTCTAAAGTTTCTAGAATGTTTTTAAATAGCTCTTTGCAAAGATTAGGTTTAAAGATACTTGAAGCTGAAGATGGAATTGAGGCTTTAAAAATTATTGAAAAAGATAAGTCTGTAAAACTTGTTTTAACAGATAAACAGATGCCAAATATGGATGGTATAGAGTTTGTTAATAAAGCTAGGATGAAATACGGTCTAAATGAGCTTGCAATTATAGGTGTAGCATCTAAAAGTGATGATGATGATATAATATTAGAGTTTTTAAAAAGTGGTGCAAACGATTTTGTTAGTAAATCTACTTCTTCTGAAGAGATATTTTCAAGAGTTGTAACAAATATTGAGCTTTTAGATTATATTAAAATAGCTAAAGACTCTTCAACTATAGATTATTTAACCAAACTGCACAACAGAAGATATCTTTATGATATTGGTGATAAACTATTTGCTAATGCAAGAAGAAAACATCTTGAGCTCAGTGTTTGTATGATAGACATAGATTATTTTAAAAAAATAAATGATAGATATTCACATGAAGCAGGTGATATGGCTCTAGTTGAGATGTCAAAAGTTCTAAAAGCAACACTTAGAGAGAGTGATGTTATAACTAGGTATGGTGGAGAGGAGTTTTGTATTATATTAAATGGTTTAACATTAGAAAATTCTATTAATATTATGGAAAAACTTCGTAAAAATATATCAGAAATTGCTATAGTTATAAATAATAAAACTATTAAATTTACAGTTTCTATTGGTATAAGTAGTAATCTATCAAGATCCTTAGAAGATATGATAAACAGAGCGGATAAGGCTCTATATAAAGCTAAAGAGTCTGGTAGAGACAAGGTTGTCTCTTTATAAAGTTTTAATTAACTCTTCATCTACTTTATCTGTATCTTTTAAATTTGTAAAACATGCTTGGTTTGAGCATATAAGTATCTCATCAGATGTATCTAGCTTTTTTATTGCAAATGGGTAGCTTATATCTTTTATAGCTCTAAGGTTTTTTTCATTTGCTTTTATAACTCTTATACCTAAAGTATATCTATAAGCTTGATCAAAAAGATAAGGCATAGATATTGGTGCTCTTGCTAATGTTTTAGAGTAGTACTCTAAGGTTTTAAATGCAAAAGTTGAATATTTATCATCTACAAGTGAGCCTAAAGAGTTTAGCAAATCAACTATTACACCAACTGAACTTGGGTATGTACTGTCTGTAAGTTCTGCTTCAACCTCAAATTCACCTTTACTAAAAAACCATCTACCCTTATCGTAAAACTTCTCTAAGGCTTGATTTGCCATATGTGTAGCTTTTATTATAAACATCTCATCAAGTGATGTTTCATAAGCCTCAACATACATAACCCCAGCGTAAGCATAATCCTCTAAAAATGCTTCCACCTTAGGTGAACTAGAGATTAGGCTTGAGTGTTGAAGTTTATTATTAACTATCATTTTATCTTCAAGTGCTCCAATAGATAGCATCGCTTGATCAAAATATGTTTTATCGACACTAGATAATCTAAAAAGAGCTTTTATAATCATAGAACTCCAAGAGGTTTGTACCTTTTTATCTATAAAAGGATACTCTCTTTTTTCTCTAAGTTTTTTCAATATATCTAAAACCTCTTTCTCTTTTTTTAGCTTTTTATTATCATCAACTCTAATTATATTTTTATCTTCAAAGTTTCCATCTTTACTTATATTGAAATGTTGTGTATACTCTTTTATCTCTGTATCTGTAAAGTTTAATTTTTTTAATTCAGCTTCAACTTCATTGTATGTATATGTAAAATAATCACCCTCACCAAGTTTTGAGTCAGCATCACTAGCACTATAATAAAGCTTGTTTTCACTCATCTTTTCAAACATAAAGTCTGCACTCTTTTTTGCAATATTTAGATACTTTTCATCTTTATAAAACTCATAAGCTTTTGTGTATAACTCTATAAGAAGTCCATTATCGTAGGTCATCTTTTCAAAATGTGGAACTAGCCACTTCTGATCAGTAGAGTAGCGACAAAATCCACCATCTACTAAATCGTACATCCCACCTAAAATCATAGAATCCAAAGATTTTTTTACAAACTTAGATGCTCTTTTATCATCTTGAGTTTGTGCAATATGTAGTAGTGTTAAAAGGGTAGAATAGTGTGGAAATTTAGGTTTGATAGAGAAACCACCAAACTCCTCTTCAAAGTTATACTCAGCTTGATTTAGATAGTTTTTATACAGATCACTTAGAAGTTTAGTTGCTTCTTTAGGTCTTTCATCTGGCTTCATATACTCTAAAATCTCATCTGCATTTGAAAAAAGCTTAGTTTCTCTTTCATCTATTTTTTTAGAGATTATATCTATAAGCTCACCAAAACCAAGTTGTTTATCACGAGACTCTGGCGCTATGTATGTACCTGCAAAAAATGGTTTATTTTCAGGTGTACAAAATATAGATGTTGGCCAACCACCAGCTGTTCTATTTAAAAGTTTATGAACCTCTTGGTAGTACTTATCTATATCTGGTCTCTCCTCTTTATCAACCTTTATACATACAAAGTCTGAGTTTAGTTTTTTTGCAAACTCTTCATTTTCAAAAACTTTTTCCTCCATAACATGACACCAGTGACAAGAACTGTATCCAATACTAATAAATATCGCTTTATTTTCATCTTTTGCTTTTTTAAAAGCTTCATCACGCCATGCAAACCAATCTACAGGGTTGTTTTTATGTTGCTGTAAGTAAGGAGAATCTTCTTTTTCTAATCTATTTGCCATAGTTAAATCTTTAAATTTTATTTTTTGTAGAGTATGTAAAAGTAGCTATAAAAATGCTTAAAGCATCTTTATAGATTTTTGATTAAGGAGTTTGGTAAAATCTTTTTTTGTTATATATTTGATAGATACTAACAATATATAAAACATTAAAAGTGGTAAGAGTATGTTTTGAATTATAAAAAATGTTATAAGCTTTATAATCTCACTAAATGCTAGATTTATTTTCTCTTTTATCTGATCAAAGTTTCTTGATAGATTTAGCTTGTACTTTATATCATCATAATAATCATTTGCTCTATTTAACATATGCTCAAGTGAATCTGGCATGAAAGTACTATCTGAAGTATGTGTAAATTTCGGATTTGTATTTATAGTTTTTGCTTTTAAGTTTTGTAAAGTTGCATTTGTATCTTTCAATATAACTATTGCATCATTATATTTGTCTTTATAGATGTACTTGTATGATAAATACTCAACATTTATTATAAGCACAGTAGATATTTTTAAAATAACTAAAATTATAAAAGTTTTAAAAAATATCAACATAAGAAACTCTTTTTTTGTATAAAGTGTTAATATAAAAAACGAAGCAAATACACTTATAAGTATAAACATAAGGTTTGATGTTGTAAGTGTAAGTAAAAATTCTTGAACACCTAGAGCTATGGTGCTAAGTAACATAACCCAAGAAAATCTCTCTACAATGTCATTGAGTGGGTCTAAGACCTCCCCAATACTAAAAGTAAGACCTATACCTATAGGAGTAAAACTAAGCTCTGTTCCTTGGAGCAATGAGATAATTGCATTTAAAGCTTTAGCTATTGCAAAGGCTTCAAATGATCTCTCAAATGCACCCTCATGTAAGGCTAAAATCTCTTTAGATAAAGTAAAATCAAAAAGATACAACATCAATAAGCTTAGTATGACTCCTAGTGAGATATTGGCCTTGTAACTCATAGTACTTTTATTTCACCGCGCGATAGTTTAACTATGCCATTATGTTCAAACTCTTTTAAAAGTCTTGAGATCACCTCTCTTGAACTTCCTAGATGTGAAGCTAGCTTTTCGTGAGTGATTTTTATAGTGTCGGATCGTTGTTCATGTAAAAAATCTAAAAGTCTATGATCAAGTTTTTTAAATCTAACATCTTCAACTAAGCCTGCCATTGAACCAAGTCTAAGAGCAAAAAGATTAAAAACATAAGATTGGTATGAGCTCTCAGCCGTATATATAGCTTTTATAACATCTGCTGGAACCATAAAGCCACTAAGCTCATTTTCACTAACTGCTGTACCTATAGCTTCAGATGATGTAAATGCTGAGTTTAGGTTTACATTACATTGCTCAAATGGCTCTAAGAAGTAAAGTGTTATCTCTTGACCACTTTCATGAAGTCTATAAACTCTTACACTACCTTCAGTTAAAAAAAGTATATCTTTACAAACATCTCCTTGGGCAAACAACTCCATCCCCTTAGGTATAGTTACCTCTTTAGCATTTTGTAAAAAAAGCTCCTTAGATTCATTGCTTAACTCTTCAAAAAAATTAAATTTTTCTATCATCATATTCCCATCTAAAATTTATTTACTTATTGTAACTAAAAGTTTATATAATTCTTTTGTTTCATCATATTTTTTTGATGTTTCAAGTACATATTTTAGTGTTAGAGGTATATCTTTTAAGTAATTGTCTTTTTTATCTCTTATGCTTAATCTTGAAAATATACCTAAAACTTTGATATGTCTTTGTAAACCCATAAAGTCAAAATATCTTAGTATCTCTTGATCAGATATCTCTAAGTTGATTTTATCTCTAAAGTATAAAACAAGCTCTTTAGTGTTTGATGCTTTATAATACAAATCTTTTAGTAATGAAACTAAGTCGTAAGTTAAAGCACCACTCATAGCATCTTGAAAATCTATAACACCAAGCTCACCATCATCTTTTAACATTATATTTCTTGAGTGAAAATCTCTATGAACAAAGCAGTTTTGTTTTTGTTTTAAAACCTCATTTGAGATGATATCTAAAGAGTTTTTTAAAACCTCCTCTTGCTCTTTGTTGAGTGTGATTTTTAAATTTTTTTCAATATACCACTCTTTCATCAAGTCCATTTCAAAATGTAAAAACTCTTTATCGTATAGTGGAAGATTGTTAGTATCTACATCTTTCATCTGTACTAAAATATCTATAGCTTTTTTATAAAAATCTTTTTCAGTATCTTTATTTAGTTTGTCTAAAAGATTTATAGAACCAAAATCCTCTAAAACTAAGTAGCCATTTTCTAAATCCTCAAGATATATTTTTGGAACAGATATATTTTGTTTACTTAATCTTTTAGATACATCCAAAAAAGGTTTTAAAGAGCTTTTTTCTAAAGATGAGTCCATAAATATATAAATTTGATTACCTTTTTTTAATCTAAAGTATCTTCTAAAACTAGCATCGTCACTTGCTATACTAAGCTCATAATCTTTAAATTTTGTACCTTTTAAATAGTTTTTAATCTTTAACATATAATCCACCTAATATAGAATTTTTTTTAGAACCTGTTACTAAACTTAGTTCAACTTTTTGAAGATTTACTCTTTTGTAAGCAAGCCAAGCAAAAAGCATAGCTTCTAAATTTTGTGAATCGTAACCTATCTTATCACTACTAAGAACAGTTACATTTGCTAAGGTTTGTGAAATAAGTTCTATTAAAAAACTATTTTTTACACCACCACCACAAACAATTAACTCTTTTATATCAAATTTTTTTATCTCATTACTTATGCTTGTTGCACTTAGTTGTGTTAGTGTTCTTAACACATCCTCTTTTTTATAATATTCAAGATTAAATTTATCTAGCCATTGTTTATTAAAAAGTTCTCTACCTGTACTTTTGGGATACTCTTTTAAAAAGTATGGATCTTTTAACATGGACTCCAAAAGTTGTTTATTTAAAGTTCCACTTTTTGCAATTTTACCATCTTCATCAAAAGCTTTATTGAAGTTTTGTGAGCACCATAAGTCTATTAAAACATTTGCACAGCCTGTATCGTAACCTATATTTTCATCTAATATAGATATATTTGCCATACCTCCAAGGTTTAAAACACAAGCTCTTTTCTGATCAAATAAAAACTTATGAAAAACTGGAGCAAATGGTGCACCTTGTCCACCATTAGCTATATCTTTACGTCTAAAATCTGCAACAACATCTATATCTGTTAATGTTGCTACTGTACTTGCACAACCAAGTTGTGTTGAAAAACCGTTTGCTGGTTCATGCCATACAGTCTGTCCGTGAAGCCCAATCGCTTTTATATCTTTTGATTTTATAGAGCTTTTATCTAATGTATTATTTATAGATTTTGCAAAAAGTTTGGCAAGTTTCACATCTAAGTGACCTAGTTTAGATAGTGTTGCAACATTGTCTATGATATCTAAAATCTCATTTTTTAGCTCTAAACCAAAAGACTCTTCATATACACTAATAAGTTTTATACCTGTTTCATAAATTTCACATATGGCTACATCAACACTGTCCATACTTGTACCACTCATCACACCAATATAAAGGTTTTTTAACAAATTTGTATCCTTAAATAATTTCTAACTTTTACTAACTATAATATACTTATGAAAAATAAAATTTTAATAGTTGAAGATAGTAAAACAATTTCACTTTACCAACAAAATAGTTTAAAGTCTATAGGTATAGATTCATACATAGCTCATGACTTTGATCAAACAAAAGATATATTAAAAGATAATTATAACGAAATATTTTTAGCAATTGTAGATATTAACTTACCTATATATGAAGATAAGGTTTTAGACTACCTTTTAAAAAATAATATTCCTTGTATTGCTATGACTGGAAGTTTCCATTCAAACTTGAGAGAAAAAATTATAGATAAATCTTTAATAGATTATATAGTTTTAGAAGATGATCAAAACTTAGAGTTAATGAAATCAACAGTTAAAAGAATTTTAAATAATAAAAATACAAATGTTTTAGTAGTTGATGATTCTCAATCTAGCCGTTTTGCCTTGAAGCGTTTACTAGAACAACAAAATTATAACGTTTTGTTAGCTAGTGATCCTTTGGAAGCTATCTCTACTCTTAAAACTCATGATAATATAAAACTAGCATTAATAGATTATGAGATGCCACATATGAATGGGGCTGAGTTAACTAGAATATTTAGAAAATCGTATAGTAGAATGGAACTTGCAATACTTGCAATCTCTGTACATACTAACCCAATTATAACCATAGAATTTTTAAAAGCTGGGGCAAATGATTTTATAACTAAACCTTACATTAAAGAGGAAGTTAATGCTAGAATTAGTGTAAATATAGATATGATTGATCAAAATACAAATTTGTATAATGAGATAGAAAAAAGAACCAATATTGAAAAAGAGTTAGAGTTAAAAAATGATACCTTAAATTCAATCGTAAAAGAGATGTATGATCAAAAAAATGATTTGATTAAGTTAAATAAAGATCTAGAAATTGCAAAAAATATTTCTCAAAATTCATCTATTCAAAAATCGAATTTTTTAGCAAGTATGTCGCATGAGATAAGAACTCCAATGAATGCTATTATGGGATTTTTAGATCTTTTGATTAAAGATGAGGATAATGAGCATAAATTAGATAAACTAAATATTATTAAAAGTTCATCATCATCTTTAATGACCATAATTAATGATATATTAGATTTTTCAAAAATAGAGCAGGGTAAGCTTTTAATAGAGCAAAGAAGAGTTGAAATTAAAACTGTTTTTGAAGTTACAGCTTTACTTTTTGAACAAAAATTTAATGAAAAAAGTATTAGCCATAAGATAAATCTTGATAACAACTTACCTCAATATATTTACAGTGATGAGACAAGGATTAAACAGATATATTCTAACCTTATATCTAATGCTATTAAGTTTTCTGATGAAAAATCACAAATTATCTCTACTATATGTGTCAAAGATAACCTTTTTGAATGTAGTGTACAAGATTTTGGTATAGGTATTGAAAAAGCTTCACTTAATAGTGTTTTTAACTCGTTTGAACAAGAAGATACATCCACAACAAGAAAGTTTGGTGGAACAGGTCTTGGACTTAGTATATCAAAAGCTTTAGTTGAACTTTTAGGTGGAAATATAAAAGTTCAAAGTGAAAAAGGAAAGGGCTCTATTTTTACCTTTACTTTGCCATTTAAAGATATTTGCGATGATATTGATACTTTTACACAGACAAATATTGATATGCAAAAAAGTATAGAGTCCAATACTAAAATATTATTAGTTGAAGACAATAAGGCTAATCAACTTTTTGTTGAGATAATTTTAGATGAGATGGGACTAGACGTAGATACTGTAAACAATGGACAAGAAGCTGTAGATATACTGTTGATACAAGATTATGATTTAGTATTAATGGATGAAAATATGCCAATTCTAAATGGTATAGAAGCAACAAAGATTATAAGAGAAAATGAAGAAAGATTAGGTAAACCTAAAACCCCAATTATAGCAGTGACAGCAAATGCTTTAAGTGGTGATAGAGATAGATTTTTAGATTCTGGCATGGATGATTATATAACTAAACCAATTGATCAAGATAAATTAAGAGTTGCAATGATTAATCAACTTTACAAATCTTGATATTTATCTCTTATAATTAGGAATTTATCAAGGTTGTTTAAAAAGATATCTACAAGTTTTGGATCAAAATGTTTTCCACTTTCGTTTTTAAATAGTTCAAGAATTTTTTCTAATTCCCAAGCATCTTTATATACTCTATGTGAACCTAGAGCATCAAAAACATCAGCAACTGCTGTTATGCGACCATATATATGGATCTCTTTAGCACTTTTGCCATCTGGGTAACCACTACCATCATATTTTTCATGATGTTCATGTGCAACTATTGAAGCAGCTTTTAGTATTGGTTTAGATGAATTTTTTAACATATCGTAACCTAAGAGAGCATGCGTTTTCATAATTTCAAACTCATCTTTAGTAAGTTTTCTTGGGGCATTTAAGATATTATCAGCTATGCCAACTTTTCCTATGTCATGCATTGGACTTGCAGTTTTTAAAAGTTCAGCTTCTTTATCACTTAAACCGTAAAGTTTTGCCAACAACTCACAATATAAAGCTACACGTTTTACATGGTTTCCAGTCTCTTTAGAACGACTTTCTCCAATCTCTCCCATTGCATATATAACATCTCTTTGAGTCTCTTCAATAGCATTATTTAATTCCACTATCTCACTTACATCTGTAAAGTAAGCAAGTATTATGTTTTCTGTTTTTATAAATGATGCTTCCACTTTATATGTTTTATAGTTTTTTTTGTATAAAAAAGTGGTTTGTATATCTTTTTGCTTTAATAAGATGTTTTTGTCTATATCTAAGTCACTTAGTGAATCTATTTTTTCAAGAGTTTTTTTTGAGGCATCATTTTGAAAAAGTATATCTCCATTTTTATTGAAAATAAAAACTTCAGATAGATTGTATTTTGGAAGTAGGGTAAGATAATAATTTTTTCTACTAAGCTTTTCGTTAATCTTAAATATATAATAAATAAAACAAAACTTTTTGTAAGCTGTAAAGTATAAAATCAAACTAAGTATAAGTAGTATGTAGTAACTAGTATATAATGAAATAACTAATATCAAACCTGCAAGCAAAAATCTTATTATTGATTCTTTTGGATTCATATTGCAACTATGCTTTTCGAACATTATCTACCTTTTGTGCTAATTGTAACTAAAAAAGATAACAAACTTGCAATAAATAAAGTATATGCAAAGTTTAAATCGAAAAATATTTTCATTATCGCAACACTAAGAAAACCAAAAATCAAAGCGGCTAGTACAGAGCGTTCATCTCCTCTTGAGGTAAGGATTGCACCAGCATATACACCTAAAAGCCCAGAGTAAGCAAAACTCATCACACCAAGTGCTAAAGATACTAAAGAGATATCTGTATATTTTTGATAATAGTAGGCAACAAGTGACATAATTAAAAGTAAAAAAGCAAAAACTAAAACTGATTTTTTTGAAATATATAGTAGTTTAGTTTCATCTACTACAGATTTTATAGAGTTTTTATATATATCATTTACATACACAGAACTCATAGCACCTAAAACAGAGTTTGTGCTAGAAAGTGCTGCTGCAATTGCTCCAATAGTTACAAAACCCCTTAACCCATCTGGCATCTCATTTAAAATATAATACATCATAATTGTGACTTTTTCACCATTAAAACTTTTAGATATAGTTGATGAGTTATAAAAAAGATAAAGCTCTAATCCAATAACTAAAAATATAAGAACTACTGGTATTGTAAAAAGACTTGAATATATAATAGATTTTTGTGCCTCTTTTTGGTTTTTACAAGTTAAAATTCTTTGTGTCATATCTTGATCAAGTCCAAATGCTGCTATATTTAAAAGTAACCATCCACTTAGTAGTGCATATACATTAAAAGTTCCCTCAAAAGAGAATATCTCTAGTTTAGAGTTTGCATCTAAAATCGCGATAGCCTCTGAAAAATCTAAATTTAATGAGTTATATAGATATATCATAATTATAATAGCAACACATATATATGTAAAAGCTTGTATGGAATCGGAGTATATAACTGATTTTACTCCACCCTTGTAAGTAAAGCCAATTGCAATAAGTAAAATTATAGAACTAGATAGTAAAACATGAAAAAAACTAATATCTAAAAAGAGTATCATAGATATAGCAAGTGCAGCTATATAAAGTCTAGCACCACTTGCTATAACTCTACCAATTAAAAACATATAAGAGGCGTATCTTTTAGATTTTTTTGAGTATCTTTTTTCCAAATAATCATATACGGTCATAGAACCAAAGGTATAAAATTTTGGTATTAAAAAATAAGCTATTATAAAAGATGCGATAATTCCACTTAGAAAAAAACCTAAAAATGTAAGATTTAACTTGTATGAAAATTCAGGGATACCTAAAAATGTTGCTGCACTTTGTGAGGTTGCTATAACAGATAATACAACTGCAAAAATAGGCATAGAGTTTGAGCTTAAAAAGTACTCTTTAGTGTTTGTAATTTTTTTTCTTGAAAGATAGATTGAGCTTAAAAACAAAACACCAAAATATATTGCGATAACTAAAAAATCTATAATAGCCATTATTTTATATCTGAACCATCACCAAGCATTACGGACATCCATTTAAGGTTTTGTGAATACTCTAATGAAATTTTTACCATTATTGTTAGAGGTATTGAGAGTAACATACCAATGGGACCAAGCAACCAACCCCAAAATATCAAAGATAAAAATACTACTAAAGATGATAAACCTAAACCTTTACCCATAACTTTTGGCTCTATTATAGAACCTATAACAGTATTTATTAACACATAAAACCCACCAATAATCAAGGCAGTTGAAAATCCAAAGGTTACTAAAGCAACCAACACAGCAGGAACGGCTGCTATAAGAGAACCTATGTTTGGAATAAAATTTAATAAAAATGCAACAACTGCCCAAAGCATGGCATAATCTATTTTAAATGAGTAAAGTACAATCCAAACTAAAAAGGCTGTAACAAGAGAGATTATAGCTTTTAGTGCCATATAGTCTTTGATTTTTTTGACAATAAGTTTAATTTGCATTATAGAATTGTCATGAGAGATATATTCAAGTTTGCTTTGAAAGAGCGTTATCTCTGCTAATGAAAAAACTACTATAAATATTATGACAAATGAATTTGTTATGACTCCACCTAGACTTTGTAAGGTTGTACTAAAAAAACTAAACATTTTTTCTGCATCTAGTATATGTACAAGATTATCTGTAGGCACATCAATACCAAAACCATTTAGTGTTTTAGATAATGATTCTATTATTTTTGTAAGTTGTGTTTCATAAAAAGGTAGGTTAGAACTAAAGCTAGATAAAGAGTTACCAATAATTGCACCCCATAAAGAGATAAACCCTAAGGTTAAGATAATTACAAGGGTTAGTGCAATAGCTTCATTTACCCCTTTTTTTACTAAAAACATAAAAATTGGAGACAATATTACAGTTATAAATAGTGCCAATAAAAGTTGAACTATAATTGCAGATGCAATTTTTATACCAGCCAATAAAATAATTAAAGCAGCTAAAGATACAAATATACTACTTAATTGATTATTTTCTTTCAATCCAATACCTTTATTAAAATAATTTCATTATAATACACTAAAAAAGTTAGAGGGACTATAATGAATATGAAATTTAATGAAAATTATGACTTTTCAATTATACAAGTGATCAAAGAGGCTTATGAAAAAAGTTATGGAAATAAAACTGTTATCAATCTTGCTGTTACAGCATTAGTGATTATATCTCTTGTTTTAGGACAAGTTACATCTTTGGTTTTTAATAGTGCATCTTTATTTGCACAACAACTTTTTCTTCAAGGTTTTATAAGTTCACAAGCTGAAAATCTTTTGGCACTTCCAATTATTGCTCCTATATCTGTAGGTTTAATTATGTTAGGTATTAAGGCAAATAGAGGTGAAGAGATAAAAGTACCAATGATTTTTGATTATTTTGTATTAGTTTGGCCAATATTTTTTGTCTCTCTTGCAGTTAATGTATCTACACTTCTTGGTTATGTTGTATTTGTTTTACCAGGTATTTATCTTGCTTTTGCTCTTATGTTTAGTAGTGTACTTTTAGTAGATAAAAAACTTAGTGTATTAGACGCTATGAAACTTTCGATGAAAGCTGTAAATAAACATTGGTTTAAGTTTCTTGGTTATGGAATATCGTTTGCCTTGATCTCAATACTTGCAGTTATACCACTAGGTATAGGTTTGCTTTGGAGCGTTCCAATGTCAGTGATAGGTTTTGGAATTCTTTATTCAAAGATGTTTGATGAGGTTGTTGAGTCTAATGATGATTTTATTGATGCTGAAATTGAAGAGGTTGTAGTTACTTCTGTTGAGGATAAAAGAGTTGATTAAAAAAATATCTTTAGCTTTTACATCTGTTGTATTAGCTTTTGGATTTTACTATCTTTATAGTGTAGTTCTAAATTATAATTTTAAAACTATAACTGATGGCAAGGTTTATAAATCTGGTGTTATCCCACCTCAAAAGATTGAAGATTATGTAAAAAAGTACAATATAAAAACTATTATAGACCTTAGACATGGAGGACTTCATGATAAAGACAATCCTGGTACTTATAGTGAAATAGGGCAAGAAAAAGAGGCTGTATCTAAAATAGATGGAGTTAAGTGGGTACACATAGCATCAGGACAAGTTCCAAATAAAGAGACACTAACAAAGTTTTTAAAAACACTTGACGATAACTCAAGTTATCCTGTACTTATTCACTGTTATCATGGTGCAGGTCGCGCTGTAATATACTCTGCAATATATAAAATAGAGTATGAGGGTTTTAATGATGAAGAGGCAAGATCTTTAACTAGACCAGTGTTATGGAACTCAACTTTTGATAAAGGTACTCAAAAGGGCGATTTTTTAATAAATTACAAACCAAGACGTGATGGTGATAAAGCTACTATCAATTTACTAAAGTAGCTTACCACTAAGTTTTTTATAATCATCAGAGTTTTCTAAAAGCTCTTGATGGGTTCCACTTGCAACAATCTTACCCTCTTTAAAAAATAGTATTTTATCACTATTCTCAATTGTACTTAATCTATGTGCTATAGTTATGGTTATCTTATCTTTAGCATACTCACTAAGTGCTTCTTGAATCCTTTTTTCACTCTCATTATCCAACGCAGATGTTGCTTCATCAAAAAGTAGAAGTGAGGCGTGTTTATAGATAGCTCTTGCTATTGCAATTCTCTGTCTTTGTCCACCAGAGAGGTTTGAACCATTTTCTTGCATTATAGTCTCTATCCCATTATCTAGTGCCTCTACAAAGTTTAGTGCATCAGCTTTTTTAAGCGCTTCAATAACTCTTTTTTCATCTATCTTTTGAGAGTAAGCAACATTTGATGCAAGAGTATCTGCAAATATATATACTCTTTGTGAAACTATAGATATATGAGAGCGTAAAGATAGGTGTGTGTAATCTTTAATATTTTTATTGTTGATCAAGAGTTTACCACTATCTACATCATAAAATCTAAGAAGTAATGCAAAGAGGGAACTTTTACCACCACCACTATCTCCAACTAAGGCGATGTTTTGTGAAGATTTTATATCTAAATTTATGTTAGCTAATGCAGTTTTATCGTCATACTTTAGATATGCATCTTTAAAAGATATGTTTTTAATATCGTTTTCTAAAATATCTTTCCCATCTACAACATCATTCTTTTTATCAAATATCTCAAATATACGCTCACTAGCAGCAATCGCATCTTGAATCCTACCATAGATACTTCCAATTCGTCTTATTGGTTGAAAAACAAGACCAACCGCAGTTAAAAATGCTACAAACTCACCTGTAGTCATTTTTCCATCAAAAACATACTTTCCACCTATAAAGATAACTGCTGCAAGTCCAGTTGCCCCAATCAACTCCATCATAGGTGACACAACCTCATTTGTATAAACTGCTTTCATATTTATATTAAAAAAGTTCCAATTCTCTTTTGAAAATCTGTTTAGTTCATACTTTTGTGTTTCATTTGCTTTTATAATTTCGTTGTTATTAAAAGTTTCACTAAGTCTTACCATCACATCAGCGTTAGACTCTTGTGAGCGATGGGAGAGTTTTTTTAATCTTTTTGCTATAAATATTAGTGGATATATAACAAGTGGTAAAACAACTAAAGAGTAAAAACTTAACTCATAGTTTAAGTATATAACATAGCCTATGAGTGCTATAACAGTTAAAGACTCTCTAAATAACTCAGGTAACATATTTGATACAAAGTATTGAACACGATTTAGATCATTTGTTACTCTTGAGATTAACTCTCCACTTTGAGATTTGTATAACTCTTTCATATCAAGATATAAAATCTTCTCTAAAAGCTCCTCTCTAAGTCTTGTAACTATATGAAGACCAATATAGTTCATATAAACACTTTGTACATATCGACCAATAGCTTTTACAAGGTATATACCTATAAGCATCAAAGGGATTATAATAAGCATAGACTCATCTTTTGCAATAAACATATCATCCATCATAGGTTGCATTATCTGAGCTGTTCCCGCAGTTGCACTAACTGTAAGGATTATTCCTATAAAGATATAAAAGTATTTTAGTTTATAAGAGTTGAGGTAGGGTAGGTATCTTTTTAAAGTTTTTTTCATTCTGCAATTATAGCAGTTAAAAGTTTCAATAATTAAACTTTACACTTTATCACATTTTATAAAAATCATTATAAAAGCTAAATTTGTGTAAAATTAGATTAATGAAAAACATAATTAATAAAATAGATTTTAATCAAACATACTATTACTCTTTACTTATTTTTGCTTTTGCTTTGCCACTATCTCGCGCAACAAACTCATTTTTTACTATTTTACTTATAGTGTTGCTGGTTTTACAAAGTGATTATAAAAAACATTTTGCTCTTATAAAACAAAGCAAGGCAGCACTTGGGATACTTGCGTTTTTAGCCTTTGCAACTATATCTATACTTTGGAGCGAAGATAAGATAAAAGCTCTTGATTTTATGAGAAACTATTGGCAGTGGTTTGCTATATTTGCCATAGCCCTAAACCTTAAAACTGATCAGATAAAATCTGTGCTTAGTGCTTTTATATTTGGTATGTTTTTAAGTGAGATGCTTGTTTATGGTATATATTTTGAGTTTTGGAGTATAAATGGTGCATCACCATCAAGCCCATCACCATTTATGATGCATATGGATTACTCTGTTTTACTAGCTTTTACAGCTATGATACTTTTAAACAGGCTGCTTAGTGATAGATACACTAAAAAACAAAAGATATTTATGCTGCTTTTTTTTATAACGGTTGCTGGAAACCTTTTTATAAACAAGGGTAGAACTGGTCAGTTAGGGTTTTTAGTAGCTATATTTGTTGCTGTATTTATACACTATAGAGTTAGTATAAAATCTATACTTTCATCTATACTTTTAGCTGGTGTTATTTTTACATTAGCGTACAACATATCTGGAAACTTTAAAGTAAGAGCAAATGAGGGTTTAAACGATATACAAGGTATATTTAAAGGTCACTATGAAACATCTTGGGGATTAAGGGTAGCTCAGTACTTTGTTGCAGGTGAGATATTTTTAAGAGATCCTTTGCTTGGTGTTGGTGTTGGTGATTGGAATATCGCTACAAAAGAGTCTTTACAAAGAGATGATCACGATTTCTCAAAGTTTGTAATTGAGTTTATACCAAGATACCACTCTCACAATCAGTACTTAGAGGTTCTTATACAAGAGGGGCTTGTAGGTTTAGCTTTACTTTTTATAATGTTCTACTATCTATTTAAGATGAAGATCGATGATAAAGAGTTAAGTGAGTTAAGATATATCTTGATAGTTTTATTTATGGTCTCTTTTGTTGGTGAGCCTTTGTGGATGAAGCAGTTTACAAATGTTATGTTTATACTTTTAGTTGGTTTAATGTTAGGAGCAAGTTTTAATGCAAAAAAAATTAACACTTAATGAAGATTTTAAGGAGTGTTCCTCTTTTGTATCAGATATAGAGAACCTTTTTAAAAGTTCATCAAACTCTATACATAAAGCAAGAAATGAGATAAAAATTATAGAGTGTAAACAACATAGTGTGGTGGTTAAATCTTTTAAGACTCCAAATTTTTTAAACTCTTATGTTTATACATACTTTAGAAAATCAAAAGCTTATAAATCATACCACAACGCTTTAACCTTGATGGGTATGGGGATAAATACTCCAACTCCTATAGCTCTTGTAGAAAATTTTGATTCACGGCTTACATCCTCTTACTATGTATCTAAAGAGTTTAGATACGATTTTACTATTAGAGAACCACTTTTAGATAAAAATTTTGATAACAGAGAGAGGATTTTTAAAGAGTTTGCCCATTTTTGTGTACTTCTTCATAGAAATGGTGTTTACCATGAAGATTTTTCACCAGGAAACATATTGATCAGAAAAGTTGATTACCATTTTGAGTTTAGCATAGTAGATATAAACCGTATGAGTTTTGGTGAGATTAGTTTTGAGAGGGGATGTGAAAACTTTAATCGTCTTTGGGCAGATGAAGATGTTTTAGAGATTATCGCTAAACAATACTCTAAAGAGATGAATTACAATGGTAAAAAAACTTTAGAAAACATCTTAGCTTTTGATAAAAAACATAAAGATTTTAAACTTTTAAAAAGAAAAATCAAGGCTTGGTTTTGATAGATATATCTGTTGTAATTATCGCTAAAAATGCACAAGAGCATCTTAGTAAATGTTTATCAAGTGTTGAGAGTTTCAGTGAGGTTATACTCTATCTAAACGATTGTACAGATAAAACAAAACAGATAGCTTTAGAGTTTAGTAATGTAAAAATCATAGATGGCTATTTTGATGGTTTTGGTTCAACAAAAAATAGAGCAACAACTTTTACCAAAAATGATTGGGTATTTACACTTGATAGTGATGAGGTAGTATCTAAAGAGCTTTTAGAGGAGTTAAAAGATATCTCCTTGTCTGATCAAAAGATATACAGGTTTCATAGGTTAAACCATTATAAAACAAAGGCTTTAGATTGTTGTGGCTGGGATAAAGATTTTGTTCTTAGACTTTATAATAAAAATAAAACAAACTATTATGATAAAAAGGTTCATGAGAGTTTAGATATTAAAAATCTTGAGATATTTACCTTTAAAAACTCTATATATCATTACCCATTTAAAAGTATAAGTGAGTTGATACAAAAAGCAGATTATTACTCTGAACTTTTTGCACAAAATAGCTCTAAAAAATCTTCTATATTTAAAGTGATTGTCCACTCAAAGTTTATGTTTTTTAAAAGCTATATACTTAAAAAAGGGTTTTTATATGGGTATGAGGGGTTTTTAATCTCATTTTTTAACGCTTTTGGTTCAGCCTTAAAATATATAAAACTTATGGATAAAAATGAAGTGTAGTCTAATAATCACAACTTATAATTGGGTAGAAGCTTTGGAGTTATGTTTAAAAAGTTCAACTATGCAAAGTGTAGCCCCTAATGAGATAATTATTGCAGATGATGGAAGTTTAGATAGTACAAAAGAGTTTATAGAGAGTTTTAAAAAGCACACAGATATACCCATCATACACTCATGGCAGCAAGATGATGGATTTAGATTAGCTAGAAGTAGAAATCTAGCTATAGCTCAAAGCTCTTGTGAGTATATAATCATAGTTGATGGGGATATGATACTTCATAAAAACTTTGTCAAAGACCATCTTAGATGTGCTAAAAAAGGTTTTTATCTTCAAGGAAGTAGGGTAATACTAGATGATACTTACTCAAAAAAACTTTTAAAAGATAAAAAAGTCAAAGTAGATATCTTTACAAAAAATGTTAAAAATAGACTAAATGGTATCTACTCTACATATATAAGCTCTTTTATATGTTCAAAAAACAAAACTACACATAAGGGTGTTAGGGGTT
>WFNF01000016.1 GCA_015488775.1 Helicobacteraceae bacterium | reverse complement strand
TTTTATTATCTAAGGCAAGTGGAAGTGTTGATCACTTTGGTGGTGAGGTTTTGAAAAAAGATTCTGCTGAGTTTGAACTTTTAAAATCTTACGCTGCTACTCAAGTTGATGTTAGTGTAGATAATAGTGGCAATACAGACACTACAGAAAATAATACAGGTGACAATACAAACACAGATAATACAGATAGCACTAATAATACAAATACAGATACCGAAGTTGTACAAAGTAATCCTGTTATTACACTTTTAGGTGAAGAGTTTATCACTATAACTCAAGGTACTACATACATTGAACCAGGTGTAAGTTCAAAAGATTACTTGGGACACGATATAAATGTTAGTATAAATGGTAGTGTGAACAAAGATGTACCAGGTAAATATACACTTCAATACTCTGCAAAAGATTTTAAAGGGAACTCATCAACTATAACTCGTTTAGTAACGGTTGAGCCTAGCGTATCTTATGTATCTTATAGAGATGGGCTTGGTAGTTTTGTAGCTGGTAGTGAGGTTGAACATAAGGGTAAAGTGTATAAATGTAAAGTACCAGGATGGTGTAATCTTGATCATATAGCTTATGTACCAGGTGAGGGTTTTGGTTGGACAAGTGCATGGGATGAGGTTGGTGAAGCTCAAGCTAGCGTAGAAAACACTTTACCAAGTGCACCAAAACTTTTAGATGCAAGTTATAGTTTTTCAAACTCTTCAATAGATATAACTTGGGACACATTAAGTAAAAATACACAAAAAGTAAAAGTTCTTATAAATGCTGAGTTTAAAAAAGAGGTTGCTGGTTATTTGAGTACAAGTGCTAGTGTAGTTGGAGAGTTTAAACAAGGTGTTACTTACAATATCTCACTTATAGCTATAAATGATAGTGGTGAAGCTGTTTCAAACATCTTACAAGTTACTCCACAATCTTTAGTTAACTTAGGTAAAGAGAACTATAGTAAAAACTGTAAGGTTTGTCATGGTGTAAATGGATTAAATAAAGCAAATTTAACTTTATGGGATCAAGTAAAAGCTTTTTCAGCTTGGACAAAAGACTCAAACATGCCAGCATCTTATACAAGCTCTTGTGATACAGAGTGTTTAGATACTATAGGTGTTTATGTAAAAGATGTTTTAATTCCAAGAAGTAAAGAGGAAAAGCCAGCGGTTGCACTTGATGTTAAATCTCAAATCAAAAGGGGTTATAGACTTTTAAACTCTATCGAGTATAAAAATACTTTAGAATCTTTGTTTAATCAAGAGGTTGATATATCTAAAATGCCTTTAGATAACTTAGTAGATGGATACAACTCAGATAGAAATTTAAACAGAGTTGATGAAGATAAATTGAAGTTCTTTAATGCTAAAGCTTATGAGTATGAAAAATATTTTAATAATCTTAAAAACTCTAGTGGTTCTAAGTGTATAGTTGGTGGTTACGATTTTTGTGAAGCAGATAAAATAAAATTTTTAAACACTTTTGCTAGAAAAATATTTAGAAGAGATCTTAGTAGTGCTGAAAAAACTGAGTATGCAAAATTATTATCTTTAGGTGAAATTATAGGAAATATGATTGTAAGTCCTAAATTTTTATATAGAACTGAGATGGGAACTTATAGTGATAGTGAAAAAGCTTATGTATTAACTCAGTATGAGATAGCAACAGCTTTATCTTACGCTATATCTGGAACTACACCTGATGATGAGTTGTTAGACTTAGCAAAAAACAATAAACTTTTAGATTCTAACGTTCGTATTACGCAAGCTGTTAGATTGTCTAAACTAGAGACTGGAAAGAGAAAGCTAGAAGATTTTATAGGAAGATGGTTACTTCATGATGATATACACTCTTTAGCAGATAAAAATCCAAGTAAGTTTCCAGGATATGATCAAGATGTAAGAGATGCGCAATCAGCTCAAATAGCTGAATTTTTTAGAATGGTTATATCTGATGTTGATAATAGCACATATAAAGATCTTTTTATAAACAATAAATGGGTTACAAATAAGGTTTTATCAGATTTTTATGGTGAAAAAACATCTCAAAACAATGATTTTGAAATTATTAATGCTACAGATAAACGTTTTGGTCTTTTAACTTTAGGTGCTGTTGCTAGTAAGTATGCAAACTCAGAGGAGGGGCATCCATTTAAAAGAGGTAACTTTATATTAAGTAGAATGATGTGTCACCCTATGGGACTTCCTGGTAATGGTGGTGATGTTCCAAGTGTTAAAGAGCATATAAATGAAAACACAAGAGATAGATACTCAACACATGTTAGTGATCCATCATGTGCTGCTTGTCACAATATGATAGATCCTATAGGTTTTGTTTGGGAAAAATATGATGGTGCAGGTAGATTTAGACTTCAAGAGTTACATCCTGATGGTGCAAAAGATATAGATACTGCTGTTACACTAAAAGGGGTACTTACTTTTAATACTTCAGAAGCAAAAGAAGCGTCAAGTGTGATGGATTTAAGTAGTTTAATCTCTACAAGCGATAGAGGTCCAAAATGTATGGCAATGCAATACTATAGATATATCTCTGGAGACTCATTAGCACAAATAGAGAACAATCCTGTTATAGACAAAATAGCAAGTGACTTTAAAAATGAAAATTACGATTTACAATCACTATTTAACAATATAGTTGGATTAAAATCTTTTATTACAAGAGAGGCAAAATAATATGAAAACAGTAAAAAAATCAAGAAGAAACTTTTTAAAATACTCTGCTCTTTTAGGGAGCTTACCTTTTTTAGCTACAAATCTTAAAGCTGCACCTTTGGATGGTATAAAAAGATTGGTTTTAATCCAACATCCTGATGGGATTATTCCTGAAAAATGGTACCCAACTAAAAATGGTGATGGAAGTTTCACTTTACCTGAAATGACATCTCCATTTGAAATTGTAAAAGATGAGTGTGTGTTTATGAAAGGTATAAACATGGTTGATATAGCTGGTCATGGCGCTTATCAAGCTTTATATAGAGGTGATAAAAATAGAGATAGTATTGATCAGTATTTTGCTGAAAAATTTAGAGGAAATACTGATATACCTATTCTTGTTCAGAAAACATCAGGTGGTTATGGTGGTCGTGATTTATCTTATGATGCAAGAGGGCGTTCAATTCCATCAACACTTGATGTAGATACTCTTAGAGATAAAATATATACTGATTCAAGTATTACAGCAGATACTAGTGCATCTGTTGAAAGAGAATCTAAAAGATTAGCAAGTATTAAAAAAGATTTAGACCTTATGATGCAAGGTGGTTTTGTGAATGATGATATATTGGCAACACACCAAAAAGCTGTTGATGATGTGCTTAGTGCCTTAAACAATCTAGATACAAGCTCAACACCTGTAAATATGGCTGATTGGAAAGCATCTTTTGATGCAAGAGTAAGTACAGGTAATAGTTTTGATGATATAGCTTATGCACATGAAGATATTATCTTAAACGCCTTAAAATTTGATAGATGTAGAGTTTTTAACTATAGTTTTGGTGCTGATGTTTGGGATTATAATATGCCTTGTGATGATGGTAACTCTTACCCTTACCATAACTCGGGACATGCTATGAACAACGGAGCCGTACAAACTAGAAAACAGACATCAAAGCATGTTGCACAACTTATAGAAAAACTTAAAACTACAAATGATTTAGATGGGAACCCACTACTTGATAGCACTTTGGTTGTTTACTCTTGTGAGATAGGTCACGCAGCTAACCATAGTGGAAAAGATGTACCATTTATAATGGCAGGTGCTGGTTTAGAGGGTGGAAGATTTTTAGAGTATAATAATGAAAATTGGAATGCAGTTCTTGTGAGTATAGCTAGGATAATGGGTGAAAATATAAGTAGTTTTGGATCTTTTGGTTCTTACAGCGGAAATGGCTTAGATGGTTTAGTGTAAAGAGCAAAAAACTCTTTACTTAGCAAAAAACTCTTTACTTAGCAAAAAACATTTTTATGTACATAGATAAAGTCGAACTATACCCAACATCACTATGTTTAAGCTTACCATGTGAATATATATATGTTGTTGGGTAAGCTTGAACTTTAAATAGTTTTGAATAAGTTGAATCTTTATCGTTGATAACTTTAAAATGAAGATTATTATCTCTCATATACTTTTTTATATTTTGATCATTGCCTGAATTTATAGCAATAGTTATAACATTATAATTATCAGAAATATAATCAATGTTAGGAGATTCAGCCTTACACACTTTACACCAAGTTGCCCAAAGATGTATCATAAGCTCCTTCTCTTTATACTCGTCACTATTGAAAACCTCACCATTTAATGTTTGCTCTTTCATCATAGGTAGTTGTTGTGAATCTAAGGATGGAGATCTTAGAAAACTTAAAACATTGCTAATAACAATTATAAGTATAACTGTTGTAACAATCTCTTTTGTGTATTTTTTCATGTTTTGTTTTGTAAATATATTTTTCATATCATAGTGTAGCAAAATAAAAATTTTAATTTAGTGATGAAAGTTACAAGATAGTTATTTTTATTGTGCTAAAATGTTGCTACTTCTAGCGAAGTAGATTTAAAAAATTAAAAAAGGTTATTTATGAAAAAGCTGTTTTTAGCACTTTTATTGATAGGTGTAACGCTTAGTGGGACAAAATTTTTGATGCCTGATGAAGCATTTAAACCAAAGATTAGTATGGATGGTAATACTCCCGTAATTAGTGTTGTTTTAGGTAAAGATATATATCTTTATGAGGAAAAATTTAGTGTAGAAACTGAATCAAAAGATGTGAAAATTTTAAAAGTTGATACAATTGAAAGTACTACTCATGATGGTGATCAAGTATTTTTTAAATCTCCAGAAGCAAAAATTTATTTTGAAAAAACATCTGATGTAAGTGGGATTATAGATGTTAAACTTGATTTATCATATCAAGGTTGTTCATCTGCTGGTCTTTGTTATGAACCACAAGATGTGAGTTATGATATAAAATTAGATCTTGATAAACTTGCAAAATCTGAATCCAAACCTTTAAAAGATTTAAGCTCTTTAAATACAGTATCTAGTGAAGTAAAAACGCCTGCTGTTGCACAAGAGAGTAAAAATGAAACTGATCAGATAGCTGATATTATAAAAGGTGGAAATATCTGGATAATATTACTTTCATTTTTAGGTTTTGGTTTACTTTTATCTTTAACACCTTGTGTTTTTCCGATGATACCTATTATCTCATCTGTTATAGTAAGTGCTGGTAAGGTTACAACATCTCGTGCATTTTTTCTATCTTTAGTTTATGTTTTAGCTATGAGTGTTGCTTACACTTTAGCTGGTGTTCTTGCTGGTCTTTTTGGAGCTAATCTTCAAGCAGCACTTCAAAATGCTTGGGTGATAGGTGCTTTTTCATTTATATTTGTAGCTTTATCTCTTTCTATGTTTGGGTACTATGAGTTACAGATGCCAAACTTTATACAATCTAAATTAAGTAAAACAACACAAAATGCTGGTGGCTCAATCGCTGGTGTTGCGATTATGGGTTTTTTATCAGCTTTAATTGTTGGTCCATGTGTAGCAGCGCCACTTGCAGGTGCTTTAATATACATAGGTCAAAGTGGTGATGCTCTTTTAGGTGGTATGGCTCTTTTTGCAATGAGTATGGGTATGGGTCTTCCACTGTTAATTGTTGGAACAACATCTGGCAAATTTATGCCTAGACCTGGTGCTTGGATGGATTTTGTAAAATACATCTTTGGTATTATGCTTCTTGGTGTTGCTATTTGGATGTTATCTCGTATAGTTGCTCCATCAGTTACACTTTTCCTTTTTGGAACTCTTTTACTTTTCACATCAGTTCACTTTGGTGCTTTTGAAGCCCTTGAGCGAGATGGTTTAATGTTTAAAGGTGCAAATAAAAAAGCATTTTCTATAATACTATTTTTAGCTTCACTCTCTATGTTCACAGGTATGGTTACGGGAGCTACAAACCCTTTTAATCCGCTTGAAAATATAAACAAACCAAGTGTAAGTGTTGCATCATCAGCTCAAAATGTTCCAAAACTTAAATATACAAAAGTAAATAATCTTCATGATTTAGATGCATTAGTTGAAAAGAATAAGGGCAAAAAAATCATGATAGATTTTTGGGCTTCATGGTGTACATCTTGTAAAGAGCTTGAAGAGGTTACATTTAAAGATCAAAATGTTTTAAACGCTTTAGATGATTTTGTAATTATAAAAGCTGATCTTAGTGAAAATACAGATGATCAAAAAGCTATGTCTAAAAAATATGGAGTTTTTGGACCTCCAGTACTTATATTTTTAGATAAAGATGCTAATGAGATAACATCAAAAAGACAAGTTGGTTACATAGAACCAGAAAAATTTGTTGAAAAAATAAACTCTCTATAAATTATCACCAAGCTTTTGCTTGGTGTACTTACCCTCCCTGCTTTAAAATATATTTGTTACAATACTCTTTTATTATTCCAAATAAGGATTTTTTTTGAACGAAATATTTATTGCAATGAACTCTTTTTTAGAGTCTATACTCTTTTTTGATATATTTTTTGGTATGTTTGAAGGTTATAAAGTGCCTTTTTTAGTAGCATGGCTAGTAGGTGGAGGTGTGTTCTTAACATTTAAAATGGGGTTTGTTAATGTTTTAATGATCAAACACTCTTTTGCTATAGTTAAAGGTAAATATCTTAAAAAAGACTCAAAAGGTGAGATTGAACCCTTTGGAGCTTTAACAACTGCACTCTCTGCTACTGTTGGACTTGGAAATATAGCAGGAGTTGCTATAGCTATCTCTATAGGTGGGGCTGGAGCAACATTTTGGATGATTGTAGCTGGATTTTTGGGTATGACTCTAAAGTTTACAGAGGTTACTTTATCTTTACAATACAGAGAATTTTTAAAAGATGGTACCATTATGGGTGGAGCGATGGAGTATATCTCTAAAGGTTTTGCACAAAAAGGTTGGTCTAAAACTGGTAAAGTTCTTGCTATAGTTTTTGCAATACTAATGGTTGCATCTGCTTTTGGTGGAGGAAATGCCTTTCAAGTTTCACAAGCCTTAGCTGTTATGCAAAATGATTTAGGTTTTTTTACTGAAAATTCTTATATTTTTGGAATCATTATGGCGATAGCTGCAGGTTTAGTAATCATTGGTGGTGTTAAGCGTATAGCTAATATAACAGAGTTTTTAGTTCCATTTATGGTTGTTATATATGTTCTTGCTTCTTTATATATTATTTTAATAAACATAGATAAACTTGGTTATGTAATCTCACTTATATTTACCGAAGCTTTCTCACCACACGCTGTAGAGGGTGGAGTTATCGGTGTTATAATTCAAGGTTTTCAAAGAGCTGTTTTTTCAAGTGAAGCAGGTATCGGTTCTGCTCCTATTGCACACGCCCCATCTAAAGTTGAGTACCCAATTCAACAAGGCTTAGTAGCTTTGTATGAGCCTTTTATAGATACTATTATTGTTTGTACTATGACTGCATTTGTTATTATTATAACGGGTGTATATGATCCAGCTTCTGGAACTGCTGAACTTATAGCAGCGAAGCAGGGCGCTGCACTTACTAGTGTTGCTTATGGGCAAGTTATCTCATGGTTTCCGTATGTTCTTTCTTTATCTATAACACTTTTTGCTTTTTCAACTATGATCTCTTGGTCTTATTATGGGGAGAGAGCTTGGGTCTACCTTTTTGGTTCAAAATACTCTTTAATTTATAAAATAGGATTTTTAGCTATAACTATAATCTCAACTATAGTTAGCACATCCGTCTTAGTAGATCTTAGCTTTATGTTACTTTTATCTTTATCTATACCAAATATCTTTGCGCTGTATGTTTTAAGCTCTGATGTTAAAGGCTACTTGAATGATTATATTAAAAAGCTCAGAAGTGGGGAGTTAGATGAAGAGATAGCAAGAGATAGAGCTTCTTAGTGAGTGTAAAACATCACTATGTAGATGAAAGCTTATTTTATATATCAAAGCAAATCAAACAAGAGTTAGAATCTTTATCTTGCGGTGAAATATATAGTTTTGAGACTCTTAATCCTGATGTTTTAGACTCATCTTATGATGGGGTCGGTTATGAGATTAACTCTAAAAAGTATATTTATCACTCTTATAAAACTTGGTTAGATTTAGCTCAAACACTTTTTTGCAAAATGTTAACCCCGATACTTATAGATGAGCATATAGTAGAGATAAGATACAAAAAATTAAATTTGAATATTAGCTTCCACAAAGATAAAAAATCATCAGAAAAATATGGTGTAAAATCAAACTTTTTTAATATAAATAAAAATGAAAATACAAGCTTTTTAACACATTATATAAAAGCTTTAGAGTCTGTAGATATATCTTCAAGAACAAATATCTTAAATCTTGGAATAAACAAGGGTGATGAATTTGCGATAATAAAAGAGCTTTTAGATGAAAAAGGGTTTAATAAACTAAATTTTATTGGTATAGACTATAGCGCAAGTGCAGTTGAATATTCAAATAAACGATTTGAAAAAAATTCAAATGTAAAATGTATAGAGTATGATATAAATAAACTAGATGAGTTAAATTTAGAAAAAGCAAATTTGTTAATAAGCATAGGAACTCTGCAAAGTACATCTTTAGAGTTCAAACCACTTTTTACAAAGTTGATGAGGGAAAATTTAAGTGAAAACAGTTCTGTGATACTTGGTTTTCCAAATTGTAGGTGGATAGATGGCGAAATGATATATGGAGCTATGGTTCCAAACTATGTTTACTCAGAGCTTGGAGTTTTAGTTAAAGATATACATTTTTGTAAAAAATATCTTCAACAACATAAGTTTAGAGTAACTATAACTGGAAAAGATTATATCTTTTTAACTGCAACTAAACTACGTTAATTGTAACCTCACCAATACTTATAACATCACCTTTGATGATTTTAGCACGTTTTCTTGTTTCAATTTCACCATTTCTTACAACAGATTCATTTTCTATTAAGATTTTGGCTTGACCGCCACTATCAACTAAGTCTAAAAGTTTTATTAGTTTAAAGAGTTCAATATACTCTTGTGTTAATTCATAATTCATAATGGAAGTGTAACATAATTAGAGTAATTTATTTTTATATATGTAAGTTTAAAGTATAATTCTATAATTATAATTTTAGGTAGACATATGAGCAATATAAATGTATTAGATGCAATAAAATCAAGAGCTTCAAAAAGAAAGTTTTTAGACAAAGAAGTTAGTCGAGAGATACAAGAAAAAATTTTAGAAGCTGCGCAAATGACTCCAAGTGGTGCAAATATGCAACCTTGGGTAACTTACGCGGTAAGTGATAAAGATACACTTAGTAAAGTTGGAAGTTCAATTATTGAACATATAGAAGCTGGTGGTGATGTTGATCAACACATCCAATATTATCCAGTAAATTGGGTTAATCCTTATAAAAAGCGTCGTATAGTTACGGGTGCTGGACTTTATAAAAAGCTTGGTGTTGATAGAAAAGATACACAAACTCGTCAAGATATGTGGTACGATAACTTTAGATGGTTTGGTGCATCTACTGTCTTTTTTGTATTTATAGATAAAGCGATGATAGATAACGCTCAAGGTGCTTTAATAGATACAGGTGCTTATATGCAAAGTATAATGTTGGCAGCACGTGAGTTTGGTTTAGATACTTGTCCTCAAGGCTCAACTACAGAATATGGTAAGATTGTAGCTAAAGAGTTAAATACACCCGATAATCTTGCTTTATTATATAGTGTAGTTATAGGTTATGAAGATAAAGATGCACTTATTAACTCATACCAACCAGAACGTATCTCTTTAGACAAAAATGTAACTTTTATCTAGCTAAGTTTACTCTGAGCTAGTTAATTAAAAAAATTAACCTTTTTTATAGTGTCTGTTTTAGTATAATAA
>WFNF01000015.1 GCA_015488775.1 Helicobacteraceae bacterium | reverse complement strand
GATTCTGTTGTGACTGCTGTCTCTTTCATACAAATATTTTAGCTAAATAGCCCTCAATTAGGACTTTTAAAATAGTGTAGATTTTTAATTTTATTTACTTTTCAAGATGGTGTTTACTTGGTGCTTACTATTTTTCTCATCACTGCTATCTGAGCCAATGGTTTTGGCTTACCTCTATCTACTAATCTATCATAGATTAGTTTCATCTCTTCATTATGCTGTATTGCTGTCATTGTTGGCATAAATAATATAGCTCTCACTAATGATAGTCCCTGTTTAGATATTCTCTCTTTATGTTGCACAGATGTACCAGAAGTTCTCTGTATTGGATCAAGTCCACATAGAGCTGTTATATGTTGTCTTGATGCCTTTGGATATCTTAAAAACAGATATAAGAGAATGATACCACTTTTCTCTCCAATACCTTTGATTGAAGTTATATTTTCATAGGCTTTTTTATATTTTTCATTGGAGTTTATTATCTCCATAGTTTTGCTTATAATATCCACTTGTTCTTTTTGGATATTCTTGATTTTTTTCTCTACTTGTTTGAGTACAAATTTATCTTCTAGGTTAAAAGTGGCTGCTTCAAGATAATTTTTACTTCTTATCTCTTCTTTTACAAGTGATTGATAATATTTGATGTAAGACCTTATCTGATGGGCTTTAACATCTCTTGATGGTATCTTAATATCTTCATCGGTTGCTATTACATGCATATTAGACAACATTCTTGCATCTACTATATCTGTCTTACTTCTATTTTTAACAACTTTAGAAAATGATGCACTTTGATATGCACCTACTTTAAAGCATTTGATACTATTGGACTCTGAAAACTGTTCTAAATATGTTGAATAACTTCCTGTTGATTCATATACAAATACTATATCACCTATCTCTTTTTTATATTGTTTTTTTAATTTAGTGTAGAGTGTTTTTAATCCACTTTCACTATTTTTTACTTCAACATCCAAATCATTTTTTGGTATATATATTTGCAGGGTTGCCTTAGCAACATCAATTCCGATATAATTATCCATGAGAACCTCCATTAAGTGGAGAGTTCGGTAGCATAGACTTTATGTCTATGTGATACACACTAAACCTGACTTTCGCTTGTAAATGCAGTCTAGATTATCTCCGACTCTGTTTCCACTCAAGTTATCAGTTTAGCAATTTAGCTCCCAATCAGGCTCATTATAATTATAACGGCTTCAACGAGAAAATCAATCTACATCAAATCGACTCTTAGAATATTATTATACTCTTCTTGAGTGGTTAGATGTATTATACAAACAAGAAAACAACACTTACCATATTTAACTCACAAATTTAGCTATACTTCCAAAAAAATCAACCCAAATTATGCATAATTTGAGTTCAAAGATATATAATGTTAAAAACCATAGACAAGGGTGTCCTTTTTATGCTTCTAAGTGCACTTATCTCTGCACTAAATGGAGCAACTGCAAAACTTCTTAGTCAAGATTTAGAAGCCTTAGAGATAGTTTTTTTTAGAAACTTAATTGGTGTTGTGATGATACTAATAGCTCTTAAAAAAGTTCCACCAATACTAAAGGGTGGAAAACTAAAACTACTTCTACTTCGTGGTCTGTTTGGCTTTAGTGCAATGATACTTTTTTTCTATACCATTACAACTATACCACTAGGTGTGGCTATAACACTAAACAAAACATCTCCACTTTTTGTAAGTATATTAGCTTTTTGGCTTTTAAATGAAAAAGTAAGTTCAAGAGCTATTATTGCAATCATTATAGGTTTTGCAGGAGTTATACTAATAAGCAAACCATATGGAATTAGCTTTAGTTATGAGCATATATTGGGGGTTCTTGGTGGTTTTATGGCTGCTAGTGCTTACGCAACTATAAAAACTATAAAAGATATCTATGACACTAGAGTTATAATGCTCTCTTTTATGGGTTTAGGTACTCTTATACCATTTTTACTTTTTTTAATTACACCGTATGTATCTGTACCTAATTATCTTAACTTTTTATTTGTAGATTTTGTTATGCCAACTTCACTAAGTATTTGGTCTTTAATAATCTTCATGGCTGTTATTTCTACCATATCTCAATGGTTACTTACAAAAGCATACTCACTATCTAACGCAAGTATTATAGGTGTTATATCTTATACAAATATCCCTTTTGCTATAGGGTTTGGCTATGTGTTAGGGGATGCTTTTCCAGATTTTTACACATTTTTAGGGATATCATTAATTGTACTTGGTGGACTTTTAGTAAAAAAAGGTTAAAACTGAATAAAGGTATACTATAATGTCATATAACTTTGGGAGGTTAAAATGAAAATAATTTTAGTTTTATTAATATTTTTTGCATTAGTTCAGGCACAAGATAACAATGAAAGCGAACCATCTATTGCACTTGGAGAGTATGCACAAGATGCTTTTGGTATTAAACTTAGTTATGGAGAGGGAAATGGTATAGTATATAGAATTTTCTTAGATGATTTATATATAGACAATACACTATTTATAGCTGGTCAAAAAGATGATTATGCAGCATATTTCTACGGCTCTTATGATATATCTCTTGGTTACTACTTTTATGAGAGTGCAGACAAATGGTTGAACTTAAAATCACTTGTTTCTATTGGATATGATTACTCATACGATAAATATTATAATGGATCAGAGGTAAATACAATAAACATAACAAATACATATAGAGTTTTTGGAGGTTTTGGCGCTGAGATTGGTAGTAGAAAGAGTGGCAATGTTGTTTTAGGCTTGGATCTACTCTATGGAGTTATGACTGAAAACAATTTTGATAAAATAAGAATTAACCCAGGAATATCTGCACAATTAATGTACATTTGGTAATCAATTTGCTACACTACTAAAAAACTATTTTAGGGTGTGTTATGTCTATAGAAGCAAAAGTATTTTTTGGCTCAAGTGAGTTTAGTAAAGATAAAAAGAGTAAAAGGCTAAGCCCATTTAACAAAGAAGTTGTTTCTATAGCTAGTGTTTGTGATGCACAAGACACTAAAAAAGCTTTAGAGATAGCAAAAGGTGCAACAAAAGCAGCTAGAGAGTCTACTCTTTCACAAAGATGTGACTGGCTAGATGATGTTGCATCTAAGTTAGAATTATCTTTGGAAGATATGGCGAAAACCATAACTGATGAAGTAGCAAAACCCATAACTTACTCACGCATTGAAGTAAAAAGAGCTATAGAAACAATCAAACTAAGCTCTGCAACTATGAGAACTATGTCTGGTGAGACCATAAACACAGATGCAATGCAAAGTGGTAGAAAAACTACAGCATTTTTTAAAAGAGTACCTGTCGGTGTAATTGCCGCAATAACACCCTTTAACTTTCCACTAAATCTTGTTGCACACAAACTAGCCCCAGCACTTGTTGCTGGGAACACTGTTGTTCTAAAACCAACCCCAGAAGCCCCACTAACAGCTTACAAATTTGCCAAACTATTTATAGACTCCCCTTTTGCTATAAAAGATGCACTAAGTGTTGTTTATGGAGATGTTGAAGTTGGTAGTACATTAACAAGTTCAGATATACCTAGAAAAATCTCTTTTACTGGAAGTGTTCCTGTTGGTAACATCATAACAAAATCTGCTGGAATTAAAAAAATATCTTTAGAGCTTGGTGGAAACGCTGCAACCTTTATAGATAAAGATGCAGATTTAAAAACTGCTGCACAAAAATGTGCTATTGGTGCTTTTGTAAACTCAGGTCAGGTTTGTATCTCTCTTCAACGCATCTATGTACACAAAGATATATATGAGGAGTTTGCTAAACTTATAGCAGATGAAACTAAAAAACTAAAAGTTGGAAGCCCTTATGATGATGATACTTTTATGGGACCTTTAATAGATGATGAGAGTGTTCAAAGAGCAACGTCATGGGTACAAAGTGCCATAGATGAGGGGGCAAGAGCCTTAAATGAGATTAAAACTGATGGTAGAATCTTTTATCCTGTTGTTATGGCAGATGTAAGAGATGATATGAAAATAGTTTGTGAAGAGGTTTTTGCACCTATAGTTTCACTTGTTAGCATTGATGATTTTGATAGCGCAGCAAAAAAGATGAACAACTCCCCTTATGGCCTACAGTTCTCAATATTTACAAACAACTTAAACCTAAGCTTAAGAGCTATAGATGAGCTTGACGCTGGCGGTATAGTTATAAATGATATTCCAACACTTAGATTTGATATTCAACCTTATGGTGGGGTGAAGCTTAGTGGAGTAGGTAAAGAGGGTCCACGCTTTGCCATTGAAGAGATGAGCGAGATAAAAAGTGTAGTTTTTGCCTAAAAAAGTTCTAATCTCTGCTTGTCTTTTAGGTGAGTTTTGTCGCTATGATGGTAAAACTAAAAAGGACACTCTATTACTTGAAAAGTTAAAAGATTATACACTTGTACCTTTTTGCCCTGAAGCTCCTAGTTTAGGTACACCTAGAGAGCGTATAAGTGTTGTAAAGATAGATAATGATTATAGACTTTTAGTTGACAGCACAAAAAAAGATGTAACAAAGCTAATAAAAAATGAAACATATAAAGTCTTAAACAAGAAGTTTGATTTTGCGATTTTAAAATCTAAATCCCCATCATGTGGAGACAAAACAACTCCAATTCTTAACACAAACTTTAGCTTAATAGGGTATGATGACGGGATAGCTTGTAAAATACTTAAAGATGCTGGTATTGAAGTGTATGATGAAAATAATTTTAAAGGTTAGTATATGAAAGTAATTTTAATGTTAGGCGTATTTGTATTGTTTCCACTTTTTGCAAAAACATACGATCCAGAAGTTGTAGCACTACTAAACAAAAGGATAAAAGCTTGTAATAAAAATGATGCAAAAGCTTGTAATCTTGTTGGTTATATGTATGATGAGTCTGATGAGATATGTGAAGATAGGTTTAAAGCAAAAGATTATTATAAAAAATCTTGCGATCTTGGTTATGATGTTGCTTGCGAAAACTACAAACTTCTTGATGATATGGGATACTAAGATAATACTTAGTATCCATACTACATAGAATCAGGTGTCTGCTTATTTGTTTTTGGAATTGTTCCCATTAAACAGTATCTACCTGCTAATTTTAGTTTATCAACTATAGTGAAATCTTTTAAAGATACTTTATATAAATAACTATCTGTGTCCGTATTAAAAGTGAAATATAGATACTCTCCTATAATATGTGAGGTATGTGACTGCATAGTAACCCCATCATATATTTTATCATCAAATTTTAACTCTTTGATCAGTTTGTTATCTTTAGGATTGCTTGCATCGTAGATAGATTTAAAATTATCGTGATGATTGGTTGTGATTAAAACATCTTTATAAAATATAAAATGTCCAACCCCTTTTCCAGCTTTAAAAGTATCAACTAAATCCATGCTATCTTTATCTATAACAAAAACATTGCCCTCATTTGAGCCTACATAAATATATTTACCACTAGGATTAAATGCAAAGTGATGAGAACCCCAATTCTCTTTTACAAAATCATCTGGTTTATTTTTATAATCATCATAAAGCCACTCTTTAACATTTGTAAATTTTCCAAATTCAACCTTGAACTTTATAATACCTGGCGAAACACTTCCAACTATCCCCTCTAAAGAACCATAATAATAACCATCTTTATAAATAACATGATGAACGCTAGATGAAGTTAGTAGTTTATCTTTTGGAGTTGTTGAGTCTTTATGATAAAGTTCAACTGACTTTTCAGATCTATCTAAAATAAAAAAATAATTTTCATTTAACCAAAGTGGATGACCTGTTGCATAAGTTCCTCCAAAAGATATAGGTTTAGTGTAGTTACTATCTTTATACACCTTTTTTTGATTTGTACCATACACTATAGTTCCAGCGGGTTCTGAAGTACTACTAAGTAAAATCGACTTATCAACCGTGTTTAAAGCTATAGATCTAGGTTTTAAATTTAAATCTATAGTTCCAACTAATTTGTCGTTTTTAACAACACCTATATTTGTATCTTTTCTATTTAAAAGTAGTATATCTCCATCAAAACCATTTGTCACCTCATATGGATAATCTCCACTACTTTGTAGATTTTTTTCAACCTTAAATTTAACTAAATCTATTTTAACAAGTTCATTAGTTTTTATATCACCGTAATATAATTTGGTAATAGTATCAGCTACATTCTTTGAAGCTACCTGCTCTTTAGAACAACCCAGTAAAGTTACAAATACAAGTATTGTTGAGATAATTGTAGTATATTTAAACATTCTTTAATCCTTTATGATGTACATTTGTATAATTATATATTATGTTTTATTATTTTGTGATAAAAATGTACTATAATTTAAAGGGCACCTCTAAAATCCCTAGTACCACTCAGAGGGAAGAAAAAAAGATGAGATTTTGTAAAAGCTTTTTTGAGTCATAGCCTTAGCTATGGCGATTAAAAGTTTTACAAAATATCGCTTTTTTTATCCCTCCCTTTGGGCATTACATAGGAGCTCACACTCCGCGTTAATCTTTTTTGACTTAGCTTTGGCTAGGTCTTCAAAAGATTGCCTTGATTGTAAACTCCTATGTAATGCTGAGGGGCACTAGGGTTTTTAGAGGTGCCCTAAACTTATTTATACAAAAGGAAAAAAATGATTAGTATAGTTGCAAAACTATTTGGAATGTTACTCTTAGCAATAGTATCTTACTCCATAATAGCATACATGAGTTACTCAACACTCACAGAATTAAAACATGATTACGCAATATTGCAAAACAAGACTACACCATTTGTAAAAAAAATCAATGAGCTTAAACAAGATATCTTAAAAATACAAATTAAAATGTTAAATAGCGGTATCAAACTTGAAAATCAAAAAGTTCTAGATAGCTACAATAATGAGTTTAATAAAAAAGTAAAAGAGATACGTTCACTTTTAGATAGCTTTGATGATCCAGATTTCAATAAAGATTCTATAAAAGAAACATTAGACTCTTTAGTTAAAAGATATAAAAACTTTTTTAGCATAGCAAAATCTTTTATAGGGATAATGAAAGAGATGCCAGAAGAGGCACAGTATGAGATAGAACCCGTAGAGCAGATGTACTCACTTTTACAAAAAGATATGACAAAACTTGTAAGTGATGTTACACTCTATCAAGATAAAATCTCAAATAATATAGAAAAAAAGTTTGATTCACAGATTAGCCAAAACATTATGATTACTATTGTTGTGATGTTGATTTTGACTGTAATAGCATTTATAACTATGCTTACAATCAAATCTTCCATAAATTCATTAAGCACATGGTTGTCTCACATTAGTGCAAATAAAGACCTAACTGCTACTTTAGAAGACAACGGAAAAATAGATGCTGAGATACTAAAGGTAAGAGATGATGTTCAAGTCATACTAAATGCCTTTAACCACGCTCTTACCGAGGTTGTAAAAAGTGCAAACGATAGTGCAGATGTATCTAGTAAGGTTAAAGAGGTATCTGTAGATATTGGTGACTCATCTCAAAATATATCTAATTCACTAATTGAAGCTGTTTCGCATGGTAATCACATCATAGATACATTAGATGAAGCTCAACAAAAATCAGAGTCAACAAAAGATAGCTTAGAAAATGTTTCAAATGTTTTAAGTGTTGTTGATGCTAAGATGGATGAGCTAACAGATTTTGTAGATGTTACTGTTTCTAAAGAGGAAGAGATAGCTATAAAAATTGAAGCCTTAAGTAGAAATGCTGAAGAGGTAAAAAATGTTTTAGGAATTATTAGTGATATTGCTGATCAAACTAACTTACTTGCTCTTAATGCTGCCATTGAGGCAGCAAGGGCTGGTGAGCATGGTCGTGGCTTTGCAGTTGTTGCAGACGAGGTGAGAAAACTAGCAGAAAAAACACAAACAAGCCTAAGAGATATAGAAGCAACTATTAGTATCTTAACTCAAGAGATTATGAACGCTTCAGAAGATATATCTAAAAATTCTAAAGAGATACAAAAACTTTCAGATATCTCAAGAGAGGTAAGTTCAAGCATAGAAGAGACTAACCAGATAACAAACGAGGTTACATCAAGTGTTTTAGACAACATAGAGATATCTAATCTTGTAAACTCAAACACAAAATCACTTATAAAGGAAAACAGCTTAATCGAAACAGCAAGCGTACAAAATAAAAAAGAAACAGAGATAATAAATAATGAGGTTGAGCTACTAATCAACTCAAATAGTGCTTTACTAAAAAGCTTAAGTCAATTTATCATTAAAGGAGATTAAATGTTAAAAAAAACAGTTCTAGCATTAGGTTGTTCACTAATGCTTTCATCATCAGCGTTCGCCATTGACCTAGCATCCACAGCAAAAAGTGTTTATGCTAAAGCAGGTGGAAATAAAACAGAGTCACAATGGAACCGTTACTTTAAAAAAGATAAGTGGTTAACAAAATTAGGTGTTGATAGTTTAAGTGATGGGGATCGTGCATCTCTACTTAAATATCTTAACGAACGCTCGGCTGACAAAGATCAAGCTACAGTACCACAATAAAAAGGGGAATTAAATGAAAAAAACTACACTAAGCTTACTAGCTATTGCTCTTTTATCTTCATCATCTTTACTAGCTGCTAGCACAGATGATAAGATTAAACAACTTGAAGCAGACAATGAAGAGATGTGGAGCGTTATTGAAAAGGTTGAGACTAAAGCCTTTACAGATAAACTAAACATGTCTTTTGAACTTCGTGGTCGTATGGATAAGTTCTCTTACGATAACAACGGTATAGGTAAAAATATAGGAAAGCCTTTCGATAATACAGCTAAGTCATATAAACAAAGAGAGATGAACTTTCCTCAAGAGAAACAATATGATCCTCAATACTCTGTTCGTGGTTTAATCAACATGAATGCAAAAACTGATGAGGGTGTGAAGTTTACAGGTCGTATCCGTTTTGATCACTCATCTCAAGGTGATCAAAGACTTTGTATCTTAAGTCCTCAGCATTTAGGCGCTGAACTTCCAGCTTCAAGTAGTAACAAATTTACAACCTTTGATGTAGATCGTGCTTTTGTTGATGTTCCGTTTATGCATGATGGAGTAGTTCCACTTACGCTAACTGGTGGTATCTTGCCAACAACTGGTGGTATGAGTTCAAACATCATCGAAAATACACCTAGACGTTCAGTTTTTCCAACTATTATGTTTGATAGTAACGTTTACGGGGGAATCGCTACTGCAAACCTTAGCAACCTACTTGGTATAGACACCTATGTAAGAGCTATAGTTGGTAAGGGTTATACTCTAAATGACAATATGTTCTACTACCAATGTAACAGAGAAAACATCCAAAACAACGATGTTGCTGGTATATTTGCAGAGTTGAAGATCCCACTTCCAGCAAATATAGATAACACATTTTGGATAGGTTATAACAATAATGCAAATATAAAAGCTACACCTTTTCTTGGTGGGGCTCATGCAGAAAATAAATATTCAAATACAAATATTAAGTATCAACAAGACTTAGGAAGTATAGCTAACTACGGTGCTGGTTGGGAGCTTAGAGCTGTTCCTTTAGGTGAGAGTGTTGGTACACTTGACCTTTTTGCTCACTACTCTGTATCTGACCCTAGTGCCAATGGAAACTGTGTTAACTATACTGCCACTGATAATTCAGGTGATTGTAACGGAGTTGGTAAACTAGCAGTTACTAAAGACCCAAGCACAATATCTGGTAATTCAAAAGCAGTGGCATATTACGATAGTGAGATGGCTAGAGGTGGGCTTCTTAAAAACACAGGTCAAGCAGTTTATACAGGTTTCAAATATACTGCACCTTGGGATAGTTACAGCACTAAATTTGGGTATGAGTTTAATTACGGTTCAAAATACTGGTGGTCTGCAACTCAAGGTAGTGAAGATATCTTCAACAAAATTGCAACTCGTGGTAATGCACATGAGGTTTATGTATCTCAAAACATAGCTAAAAATGTTTATGTAAGAGTTGGTTACTTAGAGATAGATGAGAAATTTACAGGTTCTGGTTGGCACTTTGGTAAGCCAGATGACAAAGATGCTCATCAAAAAAATCTTTACGCACTATTTAACGCTTACTTCTAAACAAATCTACTATAAGTCAACAAAACTTTTGTTGACTTATAAGCTCTTAAAACTAAAATCTCCCCTTAACTCTTAAAAAATCGTACATGTAGTATAATTCCATCAATTAATAAAAAGTGAATAATATATGAAATACGATGTAATAGTTGTTGGCGCTGGTCACGCTGGTGTTGAAGCAGCACTCTCTTGTGCAAGAATGAATCAAAAAACCCTTTTAGTATCTATGTTAGCTGAAAATGTTGGAGCTACATCTTGTAATCCAGCAGTTGGTGGACTTGCTAAGGGGCATTTAGTTAGAGAACTTGACGCTCTTGGTGGAGAGATGGGGCTCATAACAGATGAAGCGGGGATACAGTTTAGAATCCTTAACGCAACAAAAGGACCTGCTGTTCAAGGGAGTCGCGCTCAAATAGATATGGACAAGTATAAGGTTATAGCAAGAACAACCGTTTTAAACACTCCAAACCTTGAGTTACTTCAAGAGAGTGTTGATGATCTTATCATAAAAGATGGTGTTGTAGTTGGTGTAAGAACAGATCTTTTAAATGAATATATGGCAACTAGAGTTATCTTGACAACTGGTACATTTTTAAATGGTGTAGTTCATGTTGGAGAGGTAACAAAAAAAGCTGGAAGATATGGTGAGTTCTCTGCAACTAAGCTTAGTGATTCACTAACATCTATGGGCCTAAATCTAGGAAGATTAAAAACTGGAACCTGCCCTCGCATAGACACCTCTACAATAGATTTTTCTATCATGGAAGAACAAGGTGGAGATGTTAAACCTAACCCTTTTTCATTTAGAACACCTAGGGATAAATTTAGAGAAGAGAAAAAACAACTCCCTTGTTATATCACTTACACAAATGTAGATACACATTCACTTATAGCATCAAACTTCCATAGAGCACCACTTTTTACAGGTCAAATAGATGGTGTAGGACCTAGATACTGCCCATCTATAGAGGATAAAATAAACCGTTTTAAAGATAAAGATAGACATCATCTTTTTATAGAACCTCAAACAGCTGAAAATACAGAGTGTTACATAAATGGTATGAGTACATCTCTTCCACCAGATGTTCAACAAGAGATGATACACTCTATAGAGGGTTTAGAAAACGCTAAAATAGTTCGTTATGGTTACGCTATAGAGTACGATTATGTTGACCCAACAGAGCTTAAACACTCACTTGAAACCAAAAAGATAAAAAACCTTTACCTAGCTGGACAGATAAATGGTACAACTGGTTACGAGGAAGCTGCAGCACAAGGTCTTATGGCTGGTATAAACGCATCTTTAGCAAACCAAGGCAAAGATGAATTTGTACTTAGACGAGATGAAGCTTACATAGGTGTTCTAATAGATGACCTTGTGACAAAAGGTACTAAAGAGCCATACCGTATGTTTACATCAAGAGCAGAGTACAGACTGCTTTTAAGAGAGGAGAGTGCAGACTTACGCCTAAGCCAATATGGACATAACTTTGGTTTAATAGATTCTGATCAGATGGATAAGGTAAATATAAAAGCAAAAGAGATAAAAACTGGTTTACAAAAACTTGAAGAGACTTTTTACACACCAAATAAAGAGTTTATAAGTTTTTTAGAAAGCATTGGTGAAGCAAAAATAACAGATAAAATTTTAGCTACCTCTTTAATAGCTAGAAAAAGTTTTACACTAGATAAACTTTTAAAACTTATACCAGAGTTTGAAATATACGATGAATATATACAAGAACAGATCCTTATAGAGGGTAAATACGCAAGATACATAGAGAAACAACTTGATGATATTAGACGTATGAAAAAAAATATAAACATGAAAATACCTCCAAACTTTGACTTTAAAGCTGTAAGAGGTTTTTCAAGTGAGGTTATAGAAAAATTTGAGAAGTTCAACCCACCAACTCTTCAAGCTGCATCACAAATAAGTGGTATAACCCCAGCAGCTATAGAGATACTTCACATCTATATAAAAATGGCTGCAAAAAAAGCTAAAGAATCAAAATAGTTTATTTTCAATGAAGTAATGAAGTAATGAAGTAAATTTTATTTTATTTTATTTAAAAAATCTTCACTACTCCCTCGTTCCACCTCTCCTGAGGTGGAATGCATACATTAAGCTAAAACTCACTAAAATATTCAAAGTTTTGGTGATTGATATATTGTAGGCATTCCACCTCAGGAGAGGATGGAACGAAAAAAAGAATCAAAATAGTTTATTTTTAATGAAGTAATGAAGTAATGAAGTAATGAAGTAAATTTTATTTTATTTTATTTTATTTAAAAAATCTTCACTACTCATTAAAACTATTTGATCAGAAGCAAACTTTTTGTCATTAGATAAAATCAAATTACAAGAGGCTTTTTTAGCCATGACATATTGGATAGTATCTTCTAAATCAGTAAATTTTTTATTTTTTTCATTAGGTTACAACTCTCATCTATCTGTAAATTTGCAAACTCAATAAGCGTGCAAAGTTCATTAACATCAAGGATTGAATCTAAAGCATACATCTTCCCTTTTTTTGAAAGAACATAATACAAAGTTGTGATAATATCACATGAGGTAAAAAGTTCTATATCTTTATATTGAAGAAATACAGAGATAACGTCTGAACTTTGTGTATGAAAAGTTCTCTTTTCATCATAAACATCAAGAATAACATTTGCATCTAAAAAAACTCTTTTATAATTCACGATTAGCCTTAATAGATTGAATAGATTCATCTACAAAAAGACCTGTAGCAGAACCTTTTAAACTATTAAATACTTGAAGTCGTTTTTTTGATTTTATATCTTTATAGCGATTTTCAATCAACTCTTGTATAAGTGCAGTCATTGACTGCTTAGTATCTTTAGCTAACTCTTCAAGATGAATAGAAATTTGCTTATCAAACAAAAAAATTTTTCTTACAGTTGCTCCCATACAGTAAACTCCTTATGTATAAAATATTATGTAATAATTTTAGCATATATATTAATGAGTATCAATTTTTATAGAAATAATTTATGAGTAAAAATTAAGTTTACTTATACTAAAATCTTTTATGTCAATCAAAAAGTTATATAACAATATCTTAAGTTCAAACTTAAACCTTAAAGCAGACACTTTAGAGTATAAAAAAGTTCGTATTATCAACTTCATACTTTATCTAAGTGTTTTAATCAACCTCTTGCTTATTCCAGACAACATAAACAAAGGGATGGTGATTTACCCAATTGCAAGTGCTTTTGTAGTTATTGTTGGAACTATAGGTATCATACTTCTTAGAAAAAATCTTAAAAATCTTAACATAGTTTCCCACCTCTCAATATCTGTTATCTATCTTATTTTACTTCCAGCATTGTTTGAGGGTGGCATAGCAAATAGTGGTTTTGTTTGGTTTGCCCTACTTCCACTTTTTTCAATCTTTTTACTTCAAACTCAAACAGGTATAAAATGGGTTTATTTTTTACTCTCTACTATATTTATATTTTTTCTATTTGCAGATTTCATACAGATTCCTTACCAAAAAGAGTACCTAATTTTTCTTAGTATCTCTTTAGTAGTTGAGACTCTGTTTGTAAAACTTTTAAGTGATATACAAGATGCTTTTGTAGTTACTCTTAGGGGTAAAAACAGAATGTTAAGTGACTTAGCAGAGCATCAAGATGATGAGATAGATAGAAGATCAGTCATACTTATAAGACAAGAGCAACACATAACTCAAAAGTCAAAAATGGAATCTTTAGGTGAGATGATAGCAAACATCTCTCACCAATGGAAACAACCACTAAACCGTATAAATGTTATAGCAGCAGATGTTGAACTATCTAAAGTGCTTGAGGATGATAGTGTTGATCCCTATGAAGCTATAAAAGATATCTTAAAACAAACAAATCTAATGCAAGAAACCATGAATGATTTTTTAAAATTTTCATCTCCAAATGCAAAAGATAAAGAGTTTTTTATAGATAACTCTATCACAATGATGTTATCACTAATAGAGTCAAGTTTTTATAAAGAAAACATAGAACTTAAATATATAAACAACTATAAAAATGCTAAAATTGTGGGTAAAAATGCAGAGTTTATACATGCAATTATGAACATTGCAAATAATGCAAAAGATGCACTTGTTATAAATAATATTGAAAATCCATATCTACACATCAATCTTGAAGAGAAAAACAACAAGATAATCCTTACATTTAAAGATAACGCAGGTGGCATACCAGAAAAGATAATAGACAAAATTTTTGAAGCCTACTTTACAACAAAAGAAAAAAATGGTGGGACAGGTTTGGGCTTAGATTTGACATATAAAGTTATAACAGAAAACCTTAATGGAAAAGTTCATGTTAAAAATGAAAATGATGGTGCTATTTTTACTATAACTTTAGGCTAACTCCAATAATTACTCTTAAATATATCTCTTAAAAATATTAAGCTAAAATGTTATTAATTTTTTTTAGGAATATATATTGAAATATTATTATTACGCACACACAGGCCATAGAATTGGGCTGGACAGATTTAGAAGAGCTGCTGCAATTTTACCTTATCTTGATCAAGAGCTTATACTTTTAACTAGTGATTTTAGAGTGGCTAGTCTATTAAAAGATTATAATATTAAAAAAAACATCGGTCTTGATGTTGTAAGAAATATACCTCAAGTTGCCCATCATGGTGATAAACTAATTTTTGATAGTGATGAGTTCAATGAGTTTATGCTTGATGATATGCAAAAGTTTTTTTCAAGCTTTGTAAGAGTCTCTGATAAAGTAGATGATACTTTACGTGAAAAAGAGTATCTAATAAACCCATATATAAAAGATGATAAAGTTTTAAATGAGATTATAGTTGATCCTCGTTACTTTAAAAAGTATGAAAAAACTTCCAAACTTGGATTCTTTTTTGGTGATGATGATTATGAGGAGGATTTACTAAAGATAGCTCCATCATTAGCTAAGTTTGATTTTGATTTACTACTTGGTTTTTATTGGTTTTTAGACTATGAAGATAAACTTTCAAAACATTTTAAAGTACTTAAAGAGAGTGAAGAGTATGAAGATTTTGTTACATCATACGAAACCTTAGTAAGTTCATCTCCTCAAGCCATACTAGATGCACTTGCTTCTGGAACAAAGGTTATATATATACAAAGAGAAGATTATCCCAAAGATTTTATAAAACTGTTTAAAGATTTAAATATACCTGTTCTTACATCTTATGATAAAAAGGTATTGGAAGAGGCTATAGAAAAATCTAAATCCCATAATTATCACAAATTACCTCAAAATCACCAAAAAATAATATCTTTTATTAATTCTATATTGGTTTAAACTCATCTTAAACATTAATTTTATATTATGGCACTAATATTGTTATGTTGAAATTAGACTTAAAAACTTTAGTTTCAATATAAATTTTATCCTAAGGCGAGATATGATTAATGAAAGCAGACGTGGCTTTGTCGGAAAAGCTTTTGGCGCTGTAGCTGGAGTTGGTGCTGTAGCATCACTTGTAGCTATGAAAAAAACGTGGGATCCCCTACCATCAGTAATGGCAGCAGGTTTTACTGTTGTAGATGTATCAAATATGGAAGAGAACAAACTAAACATTGTTGTTTGGCGTGGTAAACCTATATTTGTTCTAAAATACAGTGCAGATATGAAACCAACAGAGGGTCGTAATGTAAAAATAGGAGATAACTATTTTTCAGTGATGATTGGTTTATGTACACACTTAGGTTGTATTCCAGCCTACAGAGAAGATAAAAAAGATTTCAAATGTGCATGTCACGGTGGAAAATACACTGATGCAGGTGTTCAAACTTTTGGACCACCACCTCGTCCTTTAGATATTCCACCTTTTGATTTAGATGGTACTACACTTACTCTTGGAAAAGATGGTGCAGCGTACAAAGAACTAATGGCAAAGGCTTAAATTATGGCAGAATTTAATAAAGCAGAAAATCTTGGTGAATGGTTTGATCAACGTTTAAATACAAAAGCGTTTTGGAAAACTATGATGAGTGAATACTGGATTCCAAAAGATATTAACTTTTTATGGGCAATGGGTGCACTTTTAGCTACACTTTTTGGTATCTTACTTATATCTGGTATATTTTTACTTATGTACTACAAACCTGATGTAAATCTAGCGTTTGACAGTGTTAACTACACAATTATGCAAGAGGTTGGTTATGGATGGTTATTTAGACATATCCACGCAGTTGGAGCTTCTATAGTCTTCTTAGTTATATACATTCATATGTTTACAGGTATTTACTACGGTTCTTATAAAAAAGGTCGTGAGATGATTTGGATATCTGGTATGATAATCTTTATGACTTTTTCAGCAGAAGGTTTCTCTGGATACATGCTTCCATGGGGTCAAATGTCTTACTGGGCAGCTTATGTTATTACTGAAATCTTTGGTGGTATTCCTTTTATTGGTGGAGATTTAGTTGTATGGATTCGTGGTAACTTTTATGTTTCAGATGCTACATTAACTCGTTTCTTTATGTTACATGTATTACTACTTCCATTAGGAATTTTAGGGGCTATAGTATTTCACTTTTATACTTTAAGATTTCCTCATGTTAATAACCAAGAGGGTGACTTTTTTGATTATGAGGTTGAATCTAAGAAATTTTTAGATGGTAATAAAAAAGAATCTAAGGTTATAAACTTTTGGCCAGGATTTTTGAGTAAAGATATTATGGTTATCAACATCTTTATGATATTTTTCTTTTATCTAGTTTTTTACCATTACAATTTTGCAATGGATCCAATAAACTTTGACAAAGCAAATGGACTTAAAACACCTGAACATATCTATCCTGAATGGTACTTTTTATGGTCATATGAAGTTTTACGTGGTTGGTTTTTTAGCATAGCAGGAATTAGCGGTAAAGATCTTGGTTTAATGGCTTTTGCTTTTGCAAATGGTATCTTCTTAGTTATGCCATGGTTAGATAGAAGTCCAACAGTTGCACCAGCAAATAGAAGACCTTATTTTAAAATTTGGTTTTGGTTATTAATGCTTGATTTAGTTATATTAACTATCTTTGGAAAATTACCACCAACAGGTTCAAATGCTTGGGTTGGTTTCTTTGCCTCAGCATCTTTTTTAATTCTATTTATATCACTTCCATTTATAACAAATATGGAAGCAAAAAAAGCGGGAGGTAAGCAATGAGAGAGTTTAAAATACTAGTTGTTTTATTTGCAATAGTTGGTTTTACTTACTATGGAATTGAACCTTATGCACACCATATTATGCACCCTGAACCAGTAGAAGCAGATTTTAATTTTAAGGATTTGAAAGATATTGATTCATCTTTAAAAGGTGATGCACAAAATGGTAAAACACTTGTAGAGGCAAACTGTGTAGCTTGTCACTCAATAGAATCACAAGGGCATATGCCTTTAATGGATGATGCAACAAATGCTGCATCTTATGGTGTAGTACCACCAGATTTAAGTACTGCAGGTAATCTTTACAATAAAAACTACCTTGCAAACTTTATAGCAAATCCTGCTAAAGCTATGCACCTAGAACACAAATATTCAGAAACTAAACCATTTCCAATGCCTTCATACAATTGGATGACACCTAAAGAGATTATGGACATAGTAGCTTACTTTGAGTCTATAAAAGCTAAAGAGTTAACTCATAAAGAGAGTTTTGAAAATGCTTGTGGTAGATGTCATAGTATGGCTTATGCAGGTATAAGTGCTAAGACACCAGGTAAAGTTGCAACTTCACACTTTGGTTCAACTCCACCAGACCTTTCACAATATATAAAATCTCGTGGTGAACATTACCTACATAGTTTTATTAATGATCCTCAGAACCTTCTAAAAGGTACAGCAATGCCACGTGTTGGTTTAACACAAGAGACTCAAGAGGATGTTATAGCATTTATGGAAGAGACAGGTGATAGAAAAAAAGATGAGCGAAATGCATTAGGTATTTGGGTTATTCTATTTTTTGTTCTAATGTCAGGTCTTGCGATAGCATGGAAACGTGAAATTTGGAAAGATTTACACTAGGTAGTTAGCTATTTTAGTTCCCACGTTTCACGTGGGGATTTATACAAAAGCACAAACTACAAAAACTATAGACCTCACCCAATTTACCCTAAACTTTTTTATTTAAAATTTATCTGATTGTTATGTAAATTATAGTGTAGTAAGCACAACCACGTCAAACGTGGGAGCGATGGAAGAGGTGTTGATGGAGATTATTTTTTTTCTATAACATCTTTTGCAGATTTTATAGCATTGTTCATAGCACTTTTAGCTATACCAAAAGCCTCTTGTCCCATCTTCTTAGCCTCTTTAGCACTATCACTACTTAGAACCTTAGAACCACGTTTATATGCGCTATCTTTAAGTGTTGAGAAGTGAGACTTCATAACATCAATTGTCTCTTTAGATATATGTACTAACTCATCCATATCATACTCAATATCTTTAAGAGCTTTTTTAATTATTTTTTTAGTTGATTCATCACTTTTATTTGCTGAACCCTTTATAACTTGCTTAAATAAATTATCAGTTGAAAAAATTTCATCTCTTAAAGTATCATAATCATCTACTAAAATTGATTTAGACTCTTCTGGCATAAACTGAAGCTCTTTTTTAAAGTTCTCAATGCTTCTAATTAGAGCAGAACGAATACCTTTAAGAGTTCCTTTTAAGATACCCTCAGCACGATTTGGTGCAGCTTCTGCAACTTTAATAGCTTCGTTAAAAATAGTACTAATGATTTTTCTAATTCTAATAGTATTAAAAGAGCCCTCCTCTATAGTTTCGTATGTAATCTCTTTAGTAACTTCAAATAAAGACTCTTCAATATCTTTATCTTTTTCAATAGCAGTTAAGATTGCAGACTCAACCATCTCTTCAAGTAAATCAAAAAGATCAATAGATTGTAGTTTAATCTGATGTATTTTAGATATTGTAGCTTTAGAAGTATCTTCAAAAGCTTTTTCAATATCATCAAATATCTCATATTTTACTTTTTGAAGTTCTGCTGATTTTCTCTCTAACTCACGCTCAATTCTCTCTTTTTGAGCTAATAAATCTTCAACATTAACATCTAATTCTTCTGTTTCAGTTTCAAGAACTGTTTGAGACAATATCTTTAACTCATGTAAAGTAAGATTTTCAGGTTTTACTTTCCACTCATTTTCTATATGTTCAACTAGAGAGTGAACTCTTTTTGATAGTTCTGCTGATCTAGTTCTTCTATATTTTGCTTTTAAATCTCTTTCAAATTTTTCTAAATCCATTTTTTAACCTTTATTATTTTATAAAACAAATTTTATATGTGCATGCTGTTTTAAAGCATCAAATATAAAAAGTCTTTCATCTTCATTTTGTATCACTAAATCTAAGTTCATTGAAACATACTTTCCAGATGAGCTTTTTTTAGACTCTTTAATAGTGTGTTCACGCTCTAAAATAACCTCTTTAACTGCATTTTGAAGTTGTGTCTTAGTAAGCCCAACTAACTTATATTGCCAAGACGTTGGGTACTCAATAACTACTTTTTTATCTTTTAAAGTCTCCACTTTTACCTCCTGATTTTTTTTCAAGTTGTACGTTTTTAATCACCATACCCTTATCTATAGCTTTTAACATATCGTAGATGGTTAGTAAACCAACACTAACACCTGTTAATGCCTCCATCTCAACCCCAGTTTGCCCTTTTAACTTAGCTTTAACACTAAGTTTAAAACCTGGTAGAGTATCTAACTCCTCTATATCACAGTTAATTCCACTAAGATTTAAAGGATGACACATAGGGATAAGATCACTTGTCTTTTTAACGCCCATAATCGCAGCAATAACTGCCGTTTGTATTACAGGACCTTTTTTAGCACTCTCATTTATAACAGCGTCATACGCCTCTTGTGACATCTCTATAATCCCACTAGCAACTGCCTCTCTAGTTGTTTCGTTTTTATCACTTACATCAACCATTTTTGGTCTATCTTTTTCATCTAAATGTGTTAAATTCATATTATTCTCATCAATTTTTATATTATTATAACAAAGAAAGGGCTAACCTATAGTCATCTTGATTGTTTAGATTTAAAAACTCATTATTATTTTGAAATTCTATATATTTTGTTTTCGAGTTTTTTAGTAAAAATCCTAACTTATGATTATCATCTTTTAACATCTTTTCAAACTCATGCTGTAAAGATATTTTATATAAAGCTATCATTGGGTGTATTTTATTATCTGCTTTTGCTACAACCGCGTCTAAATCTTTATGATCAGATAATATGATTTTTTCAATGATTTTTTTACTTACAAAAGGGGAATCAACACTTATAGCAAAAAAATCACATTTCAAAATTTTAAAGGATTCTACAAATCCAGAAGTTGGAGCAAAAACATCAGATTTATCTAGTATGAACTTCGCTTCAAAATTAAACTTTTTTCTATCTTTAGTTGAGATATATACACACTCAAAAATATCTTCCATTTTTTCTAAAAGATGCTGGGTTAGTGTAGCAGAAGTACCAAAAGGTAAAAGAGCTTTATCTTCACCCATTCTACTACTCTTACCACCTGCAAATATAACACAAGGTGTTTTAATCTTTTGTGACATCCACATCTTTCATTATCTCAAACCAATCATAAGAAAATCTCTTTTTAACATAAGATTTATGGTGTGGAACACTGCAAGATGAACAATCTTGATGAACAACATTTTTTGCACCAAAATTCTCGCCATTGCCTATATTGCACTCGCTCATTATCTTGTATGAACCTTGATTTTTAATCCCATTTTCATCAAATCTAAAATTATCACAAGCACACATATAACAGTTTAACTCTTTTATATCGTGACACTTTTTATGATCTTTATACAATACACAAAAATCTACTTCATTTACACACATAGATTCAAAATCAAAATAATCAATAATCTCATCTTGGGTAAAATTTTTACCTATAAGTTTGTTGACTATAGCTTTTTGCTTTTCACCAAACTCGTTAAACCACTCTTTATAACCCTGCATTTTCCATGTACTCACTCAAAGATATTTTTTTATAAAAATCAGGAATTGCAAACTTACTTTGTGAAATATTTTTTGTTTCAATTTTTAAAACTTTATTTAAAACTTTTTCATCTTCACCCTTAGTTAAGGTAGTGTATAAAGGGTAACCTTTGTAAACTTTATCAAATTTTACATATCCAGAATCTTCTTTAAATGCTTTTAACTCCCCTTCAAGAAGCTTTGCAGAAACTCTACCTAAAGTTGAACTAATCTTTTTTTGAAGATCCATAGAGATACAAGACTCTAATTTATCTCCATTTTCTAAGGTAGCAACAAAAATTTTACAAGCGTATCCAGAAACTCTATCATTTTCAATAAAAGTTGCACTATCTAAAACTTTATCCATCTTTTTTTTCTTATCATCCATCTCACTTATCTGAGAATGGAGTAAATCTATAAAAGTCTCTATCATAGCCGTTGTATATACTCTTTTTTTATGATCAAGTATGATTATCTCTTCATCTTTAAAATTTACTATAAAAGTACTTAACTCAGTAACAAGGGCAACCTTGTTCTTTTTGTAATACTCAGTACTTTCTTCACTTTTAACACTTACATCTGCAATTAGATTTAGTCCCATTAACAGAAATACAATTATTTTTATCATCATTTTCCCTTTTTTATTAACCTTGATTATACTCTTTTACTATTTTTGATAAAACTTTTTTGGGCTCTTTAGAGATTAATAAACTTTTTATATCATTTTGTAACAACTCAATATCATATTTTGTAGTATTTGCTATAAAAATAGATTCATATTTTGTTTTTTGTTCACTCTCATCTATGAGTAACTCCTCATAAAGTTTTTCTCCATCTCTTAAACCAGTAAATACAATCTCAATATTTTTATTTGGAGCATAAAGTGATATCATCTTTTTAGCTAAATCAACTATCTTTACACTCTCACCCATATCTAAAATAAAAAGCTCTTTATCTTTTGCTAAGGTTGAAGCTTGAAGAACAAGTTGGCAAGACTCTTTGATCATCATAAAGTACCTAGTAACATCTTTATGTGTAACCTCTACAGGCCCACCTTTTTGGATTTGTGACTTAAACTTTGGTATTACAGAGCCACTTGAACCTAAGACATTACCAAATCTAACTGCTGTTATAATAGTCTGTTTATTGTCTATGTTTTGAGCATAAAGTTCAATAACTCTTTTTGTTGCACCCATAACATTTGTAGGTCTAACTGCCTTGTCTGTTGAGATTATAACCACTCTTGGCACTTCGTAATTTATGCTTAAGTCAAGAATATTTTTTGAGCCTAAGATATTGTTTTTTACACAAGATATAGGGTTTTTTTCACAAAGTGGTACATGTTTATATGCCGCAGCGTGTAAAACTATATCTACTTTATGCTCTTTAAAAATAACTTCAAGAGCATCTCTTTCACTTAAATTTACAAGATAAAGGTAGGCATCTTTTATCTTTTCACCTACAGAGTAAAGATTATATTCGCTATTATCAACTAGTAGAAGTTTTGATGCTCCATAAGAGTTACATAGTAAAGATAACTCACTACCTATGCTTCCACCAGCACCACTAATTAAGACAACTTTGTCTTTTATAGATTTTTGGATTAACTCATTGTCTAAGTCTTTAACCTCTCTTGCAAGTAAATCCTCAATAGATATCTCTTTATAACTCTCTAAAGAGTCTAAAGAAGCGTACCTAATACTTTTAATTCCCAAAGATGTAAGTTTATCCACATAAAAATTTAAACATTTCTGATCAAGCTTTTTTGTAAATATTGCTAGTTCAATCTTCTTTTCACTAACTAAAGACTCTAACTCATCATCTCTAAAAATTTTAACATTTGAGATATAAGTATCTACAGAACTATTGGTAGATTCGTCTATATTTATAATAGAATCAACGTAAAAATCTGAGTCAATTTCATAAGAACTTTTTATGATGTTTGAGCACTCTTTGTTAACACCTAGAATTATTGCATTTTTCTTTATCCCTTTTGGTGATTGCTCAAGTAAAAGACGCTTTAAAAACCTAAAAGAACCAATGATTAAAAAAGATAAAATCATATCTATAATCACAACAGAGCGTGGAAATGGAGCATAAAAATTTTCAAAAAGAACAAATATAATTGCAAAAACAAGATAAGTTGCTATATGAGCTTTTAAAAGATTTTTTGCTTCTGAAAAACCAAAAAATTGCCAAATTATTTTATATGACTTAAAAATATAAAAAAAGAGTAGTTTTAGAGATATTAAGGTTAAAAAAATTCTAAGAAAAGGTTCCATAAAAATGGCAGGAGTATTAAAATTAAATCTAAGTTCATAAGAAAAGTACAAAGTTATAAGTGAAAAAACTATATCAAATATTAAAAAGAACAACACTCTTTTAAAAGATGTAGGTTTAAAAATTCTAGTCATCTAAACACTCTTTTATAATATTACAAACTCTTTTAACATCATTTTGAGTCATTAAAGTACCACTAGGCAAACATAAACCTTTTGAAAAAAGCTCTTCACTAACACCATTTGCATAAAACTTACAATCTTTAAAAAGCTCTTGAGTGTGCATAGCTTTCCAAAGTGGTCTAGATTCTATGTTGCTTTTTTCTAATATCTCTATAATTTTAAGTGGATTAGACTTTTCAAAGATCAAAGCAGTAAGCCATCTATTTGAGTGATAATTATCTTTTTGAAGTGCTATCTCTTCTATATCTTTTAACTCTTTTTCATACCAAGAAAATATCTCTCGCTTCTTAGCTACTCTTTGCTCTAAAACTTCCATTTGTGCTACACCAATAGCTGCAAGAACATTTGATAGTCTATAGTTATAACCTATCTCTTTATGCTCATAATGAAGATACGGCTCTTTTGCTTGAGTTGATAAAAATAGAGCTTTTTTATGATCTTTTTCATCTTTACATAAAAGCATACCAGCACCAGATGTTGTTAAAATTTTATTTCCATTAAAAGAAAAAATCCCAAAATCACCAAAACTTCCAGCAGATTTTCCCTTATAAAAACTACCTAAAGCTTCTGCTGCATCTTCAATCAAAACAACATTATATTTTTTACATAGTTCAACTATTTTATCCATCTCACACATAACACCATATAGATGAGTAATGATTAAAGCTTTGGAAGACTCTTTTTTCATAGCATCTTCAAGAAGTTCTAAATCTATATTGTAAGTATCTTTGTAAGAGTCTATAAATACAGCTTTAGCATTTTGGTAAAGTATGGGTGCAACTGAGCCTATAAATGTCATACTAGAGCTTAAAACAGTGTCACCAGCACCAACACCAGCAACTCTAAGTGCAAGATGTATAGCACTTGTACCATTTATAACACCTAAAGCATTTTTTGAACTTGTGTACTCTTTTACCTTCTGCTCAAATCTATCTACAAACTCACCCAAAGGAGCGATATAGTTTGATTTAAAAACTTCATCAATATATTTTTGTTCGTTCCCACTCATATGTGGTGGGCTTAAAAATAAACGCTTATTCATCAATATTTACTTTATATTTTTGTGTATTATATCTTATAGAGTATCTAATCTATATAAAAACCTTTATTCTGCAATGGTTGAGGTATATCTTTTTCGTCTAAAAGTTCTAAAATATTTATCTCTATTGTTCTTGAGATTGAGCTAATAGGTACATCTGTTGGTCTATCTTCAAAAGGGTCTTGTAGATGTTCTGCTGCTTTTTCTAAAAGAAAAAATGGTGCAGCAATAAGTAAAATAAAAAATATCTCCCAATGGTGACCTAGGTTTGCTAAAGATACACTCATAAAAGCTAAAAACATATATATACTTAAGTGTAGATATAAAGGATATTCACTTGGAAAAACAGTGTTTTTTATCCTTTCGCTTGCACCCATAGAGGCTACTAAGCGTACTAAGGTATCATCAATTTGCATTTTTTTGTATTCACTTAAACTACTTAGTTGATCAGCCTTTGATGAAATTATATTACTAAGTTGTAAAACTGGATTTGATTTTTTAGAAATCTCATTATAGCTATCTTCTGATAGGTACTTTTTCAAAAGCTTTTGATCAAGCTTTTGATTTCTAAGTTTTGTTGATAAAGAGTTTACCCACGCAATTTGTAGTTTAGCTATCTCTTTAGCTTTTATAGTTTCTTCATCAGATGAAAAGTTTAAAACTTGCATAGTCAATGTTCTTGAGTCATTAACTATAGAACCCCATATAATTCTAGCTTCCCACCATCTATCGTATGATTGTGCCAACCTAAAAGACAATATTAGAGCCATAGCAGTACCAAGTAATGCAGAGATAGAGATAGGTATAGTAAAAAATGAATACTCAAGATGAATCAAAAACAAAGTAAGTGTAAAAACCATAGTAAAGACCATATCTCTAGTTGATGTAGTAAGTAAAAACCATATTGGTGCTTTTTTAGCTAATATCATAAAATATATCCATTATCACAAATTATTTTTGCAAAGTGTAACATAAAAAAAATTGCTTAGCTAAAGATTTTTGATTCGCTTCAAAATATCATATTCACAAAAATCACTCATAAGATTAATATTAAAAGTTTTATTCCCAACATCTTTTAAACTAGCACCAATATTATAAACTTTATTACTATCAATGATTAGATATCTATCGTGAAAAGTTTTATTTGTAATAATTGTTAAAGGTTTATATTGCTTATTGTATTTTTCAACATCTAGCTTTAATTGTTTTGAAAAAGTGTGAGATATAAGAGTTATATCAACTTCATGATTATATGAGAGCATTGTAAGTGTTGAAGTATCTATATATCCATCAATAAGAGTAATTGATTTTTTTGAACTTTTAATAATATCAACAATGAATGAATAAGCATCAAATATTTGTCCGTTATAAAATATACCCTGTTTTAATTCTAGTGTATCATTTTTAATTTGTGATTTAATAAAATCTACATCACTTACTAAATTTGAAAGTCTTTGCTGATTAATTTTTTCCCTATTAATTGCATAATCATTAATAATATACTCTTTGAGAACTGATGTAGCCCATTGTCTAAATCTTATTCCTCTTAAAGATTTTACTCTATATCCAATAGAGATAATCATATCAAGACTATAATGTTCTACATCTCTAGTTACACTTCTTCCACCCTCATTTTGAACTATCGCAAAATTTGCGACACTTGAAAGTTTTTCAAGTTCACCCTCATTATAAACATTATTAATGTGCTTACCAATTGTTTTAACATCCCTATCTAAAAGTTTAGATATTTGGTTTCTATTTAGTCAAAGTGTTTCACTCTGAAGTGATACATCTAATCTTAACTCACCATCCACCTAAGCTATAATCTCTGACATATTATTTCCTTATAGTAAAAAAGTAAATTAAAGCTTTTTTATTTATATATAACCTACTCAAAGGAGTGAGTAGGCAATAAAACTAAGAGTTTAGTTTTTTATCAACATAATGTATAGCTTGGATTCCAGCTACTGCTCCATCACCTGCTGCACTTACAACTTGTTTTGGTGCTTCTATACGCATATCACCTGTTGCAAAAAGACCAGGAACAGATGTTTTCATACTAAGGTTTACTATAACTTCACCTTGATCATTTAAATCACATATAAAACTACCATCATCTTTTAAAAGAACTTCGTTATTTATGTTTCTACCAACAAATATAAAACAACCAGGTGCATCTATATCTCTTTCACCATCTGCTGTAGTTACCTTAAGTCCAGTTACACCCATCGCGTCACCATAAACCTCTTTTGGAGAAGAGTTTAAAATAAGCTCAATATTTTCAGTATTTTTAATGCGTTCAACAGTTGCTGGACTTGCTCTAAAAGTGTCACGTCTATGTACTAAATAAACTTTTTTACAAATTTTTGCAAGGTAAAGAGCTTCCTCTAAAGCAGTATCACCACCACCTATAACGCTAACATCTTTCCCTTTATAGAAAAATCCATCACAAGTAGCACAAGTTGAAACACCTCTACCAAAATACTCATTTTCACCAGCAAAACCAACAAATTTTGGAGTTGAACCAGTACCAACAACTACACTTAAAGCTTGATCAACCTTACCATCACCTCTATGGATGTTAAAAGTCCCATCATCAAGAAGTTCAACTTTTTTAACCTCAACCATATCATGTTTAAGACCAAATTTTTGACACTGCTCTGGCCACGGAATCATCAAATCCATTCCTGTTATATCTCCAGTTACACCAGGATAGTTTTCAATCTCACTACTTTGAGTAATTTGACCACCAGGCATACCTTTTTCATACATAACTACGTTATCTAAGCCACCACGAGTAGCGTAAAGTCCAGCAGTAAGTCCAGCAGGACCTCCACCTATAATTGCTAAATCTAACATATAAATCCTTTTTTATAAACTTTTAAAATTATTATTAAAATCTTTAATTGTATCAAGTTCTCGTATCATACTATCTTGTTTATAAAGATTTTCTTTTGATTTTTTTATAATAAAAATGGAAGGTGCTTTATAGATATTAAATCGTTGAATAAACTTTAAAGTTGTATTAGTTCCAGATCTTAAAAATGTTACATTTGGAGTTGATTTAGCATTTTTTTGATAGTAATCTATTGCTAGTATGTGGTAAGGTGTTTTTGCTTTAACTAACTCATCTAAGTTAGCTTCCATTTTAGAACTATAAAATACAAGTATATATTTATCATCTTTTGGTTTAAATATATCAGTTTTTGAGTAAAACACCCAATCTCTAAAGTTGATAAATTTATACTCTGAAAATTTGTAGTTAAAGTATGCAAAAGCACCAGCTATCATAGCAGCACCAAAAAATGAAGCAAATATTGTTGTGACAGAAAATAAAGATTTTTTAGCCAATTGTATTTCCTTAGCTAAGTAAAGAGGTTAAAAATGGGATAAACCCATCTTTAAAATTACGCTAATAAAGCGTTTAACTTTTCAGCAAATGCTTCTTTAGACGCAGCACCTACCATAGTTTCAACTGGCTCACCATCTTTAAAGAAGATAAGAGTTGGGATAGAACGGATTCCATATTTTACAGCTATGTCTTGTTCTTCATCTGTATTTACTTTACAAATTGTAGCTTTACCAGCAAATTCTTCAGATAGCTCTTCAATAATTGGAGCGATCATACGACAAGGACCACACCATGGTGCCCAAAAGTCAACTAATGCAACACCCTCTTTAATAGTGTCTTCTATGTTAGAACCAGTTAATTCAATATATTTTGCCATGTAACTTCCTGTATTATTAGATTTAATGAATTATACATATTAAAATCTTTAAGTAATATAAAGTAACAAAAGTTAAACTAAAATAATGTATCTTGTTTAAGTATTTAGTTACATTAACTAACGATATGTATAACGTAGGGTAATTCTATCTTTTTCTTTTAATTATATCAAGCACTTTTTTTGATAAATTGTAATTTTCAATATATATTAAGTAATTGATACTTTATGTTGATAATAAAGTGATTAAATGTTACATAAAGTAATATAATTGTTTTTACTACACTATATATTTTGTATGGTTTATATAATGTTAATATATGAAATATAATGTTATGTAATTGATGTCACTGACAAGTTGTAAAGTTTATAGCTACAATGCTCAATATATTTAAAGGCATAAAGCCAAAAAAAGGAAAATCAAATGAGAAAACTTAAAATATCTGCACTACTACTTGGTGCTGCACTAATGATGGGTGTAGGTTCAACTTCACTTTTAGCTGAGGGTGGAAAATGTGGTGCTGGTAAATGTGGCGCTGGTAAATGTGGAAATGCTAAAAAAGATGAAAAAAAATCATCAAAATGTGGTGCTGGTAAATGTGGTGGTGAGAAAAAAGCTGCTAAATGTGGTGATGCTAAAAAATCTAAGTCAAAATGTGGCGCAGGTAAATGTGGATCTAAATAAAGGATAAAATATGCAATGTCAACTAACAAAAGTTTGTGCTCTTATAGAGCCTGTTACTAAAAGACTACAAGATGTAGCTCTTTTGTCTTTAAGACTCATTTTAGCTTATGGGTTTTATGAGCCTGCTATGAGAAAATGGGATGATATATCTGCAGTAGCATCTTGGTTTGAGTCGATGGGGCTTTTTGCTCCAACATTTCAAGCTTACATGGCTGCATCAACTGAGTTAGCTGGTGTTGTACTTTTAACTTTAGGTCTGTTTACTAGACTTATATCTATACCTTTAATTGTTGTGATGATAGTTGCAATAGTTACAGTTCATCTTCCAAACGGCTTTAGTTCTGGAGATAATGGGTATGAGATACCTTTATACTATATATTGATGTTATTTACATTAATATCTTTTGGTTCAGGAAAATTATCTATAGATAATTTTTTACCAAAAATGAGTAAAGAAGATTAGTTTACCTCTTGTTCCCACGTTTATCGTGGGAAAACATACTACAACACAAACTACAAAACAATGAATATTCAAAAAAGTACCTTTTACTATCTTTGAAAATGTCCTCATTAGAAATGCATACATCAGTACATTTACTACAGCAATATCTATATGAATTCCCAAGCTGGAGCTTGGAAACTAGTAATTAGTAAAATGAGATAAGTAAGTATTATTTATGTTTCATTAGAACATCATATTTAGGATATGTAAAAGTAGTTTTTCTTGTTACTACTATCTCTTTTTTATTATCTATAGCATAAGCTTTAATCGTTACAGGTATGATAGTATCTTTTCTATCACTTTTTACTAAAACATCATCAGCGTATAAAACAACAATTTTCTTCTTTCTAACATTTGGTGTTGCACTAAAAGGCTCTGTTGGCTTTTTAATTTTAATCTTGCCTTCATACTCTTTTGGAACTATTAAATCAAAATAAAACTTATGTTTTTCATTTTCAGTATTTTGAAGTAAAAAGATATAAGCGTTTTCTACATGATGCTTGTTGTTTTTGTTTGATATAGAGTATAGTCTTGATTCTTTATTTACATTAAGAAGCATTCTCTCTTTATCTCCACCCATTTTTAGTAATATAACCATCAATAGAAGTAAGATAACACCGTAACCTATGATTTTTGGTCTAAGATAATGTGTTTTACCTTTTTGGTATAAAGTCTCTTTTTCACTTGACCACATAACTAATGATGGTTTATTAAGCTTACCCATAACAACTGTACAAGCATCAACACACTCTAAACAGTTAATACACTCCAACTGAAGACCTTGGCGTATATCAATATGTGTAGGACATACAGTAACACAACTTTCACATGTTGTACACTCTGCTTGTGGTTCAACTTCAAGCAATGTTTTTGTTTTGTTATGGACTTTCTCTTTGTTGTCATTATAAATCTCACCACCACGATGTGGATTATATATAGCCATAATTGTGTCATCATCATATAAAACTGATTGAACCCTAGAGTAAGGACAAACATATACACAAAAGTTTTCTTGTAAAAAGATAATATCATAAACTAAAAAAGCAACTGTAACAAAGATTGTCCCAAAAAGTACAGTATGTTCTGATGGATTCATAATATAAACCATAAAATCTTCAGGTGGTACAAAAAACCACATCAAATCAGATGCAGCTAGGAATGCAAGAAAAGTCCAAATAAGTATAGCAATAACTTTTTTGACCTTATTTCCATTTTTAGAATAATCTATATCTTTTTGTTTATTTTTGACACTTCTTCTCATACCTAAAAGTTTAGTCTCTATAAAATCTCTATAAACAACCCTAAAAATTGTCTGAGGACAAAACCATCCACAAAAAACACGACCACCTAAAACAGTCATCCCAAATATACCTAAAAAAAGTATCATTAGTAAAAATGGCATAAGATATAGCTGTTGCATATCAAACTGAACAAATAGTAAGTGAAGTTTTAGTTTTTCAAAACTAAGTAAAAACAGATGATTTCCATTTATAACTATCCATGGTACACTTAAAGATATAATAGTTGCAATCATATACATAATGTGTCTTTTTTTAGCGTATGGCAACCAATCCTTTAAGTAGGGTATTTTTTTAGACATTTTATATCTCCTTATTTTTTTCAATTGGACACTCTATATACTCAATATCTTGATCAATAGACTCTCCAAACTCTTTGTATGTTATTTTATATATATCTTTTAATTCTCTTGAATTAATATAATCATTGAGAGAACTTCTTGATATATTTAACTCTCTTGCGATATCACTAACACTTTTAGCATCTTTTAACATATTGATGATTTTATCATAATAGATATCAAATTTTGAAAAAGATTTGCTACCTTTTGGTCTTCCTATAGAATTTTTCTCTAGTTTAACACTTTGTTGAGAGTTTATACTCTCTAAAAGCAGTAATGATGATGAATTTTTATCTATAGTGATGTTTTGTGACAATATAATTACACTTATATCTTTGTTAAATAAACAAGCAAATATATATACTAAATCATCAACATTAGTGCTTAAAACCTCAATCTCATTTATTACCAAGGTTGATTTATGATAACTTCTAAAAAAATCTAAGATATTTTCACGTAGATCAAGTTTTTGTAAAGAGTTAGACTTATCTATATATTCATCACAAAAAGATTTATTATCTTTTGCTAAATATAAAGATGTATTTTTAAGCTGTGTATTTATATCACTTGTTTCTTTATCTGCTCTTATATACCTAATAAACACGTTAAAACCTTTTACTTTCTTAGTTTAGTCGGTATTGTACCACACTTTAACGTATAAAGATACATAAATATATATTTTCTCGTTAAATTTGATAAAAATGTTATATTTGACATCTTTTAGCATCCACATAAAAAGATATGTTAAAATCACAGAAAAAAGGCTTATCTTGTTGCAAGATGAAAAATATAGAGTTTTAAAAGACAACTTTGGTCACAATAATTTTAGAGTTTTGCAAGAAGATGGTGTTGATGCCATTTTAAATAATCAAGATTTACTTATGATTTTACCAACTGGTGGAGGAAAATCTTTAGTTTACCAGCTACCAACTCTTTTAAAAAAAGGTGTTAGTGTTGTTATCTCTCCACTAATTGCACTTATGCAAGATCAAGTAGCAGCACTTAAGGCTCAAAATATATCAGCAGATATGATAAGTTCAGCCCAAAGTAAACAAGAGGTTGATCAAGTTATAGCAAAACTTTTAGATAGAGATTTAAAATTTTTATACCTTTCACCAGAGAGATTAAACACACCTCAAACAAGAGATCTTCTAAGATGTGTAGATATAAACTTTTTTGTTATAGATGAAGCTCACTGTATATCTCAATGGGGACATGAGTTTAGAGATGATTATAGAGCCTTATCTCAACTTAAGCAACATTTCCCAGATACAAATATATGTGCATTTACTGCAACCTCTACTGATCATGTAACATCTGACATCATTAACAACCTAAACTTAGATAATCCTCTTATGCTTAAGGGTAAAATCTTTAGAAAAAACATCTTTATATCTGCACAAAGAAGACTTAGCAATGGTTACAAACAACTTGAAAACTTCTTAAGCAGACATGAGGATGAGAGTGGCATAATCTATGTTAGTTCAAGAAAAAAAGCTGAAACATTAAGTGAATACCTAAACGATAATGACTATAAATCTTTAGCCTACCACGCAGGTTTACCACAAGGTGTTAGAGAGCAAAACTTTAAAGATTTTGTAAACGACAAAGTTGACATTATGGTGGCAACCATTGCTTTTGGAATGGGTATAGATAAAAGTGACATACGCTTTGTTGTTCATACATCTTTACCAAAATCTACAGAAAATTATTATCAAGAGATTGGTAGAGCTGGTCGTGATGGTGAGGATTGTGAGGTTTTACTCCTTTTTAATGCATCAGACATAGCTCAACACAAAAGATTTTTAGAAGAGGTACCAGCCTCAGAGTTTAAAGATCACATGACTCAAAAAATAGAAAAAATATACACTTATGCAACAAGTGAAATATGTTTTCATAAACAGTTGGCCTCATACTTTGATGATAAAATAGATGATTGTAAAGATAGATGTGATAACTGTTTAGATATTGGTGTAAAAAGGGAAGATATAACAAAAGAGGCTCAGATGATTTTATCTTGTATCTATAAAACAAACCAAAGCTTTGGTAAAAACTATGTCATAGATATACTTAGAGGTTCAAAAGAGCAAAAACTTTTGGCCAATGGTGCAGATAAACTAAGTGTTTACTCTATAGGTACACATATAAGTAAAAAAGTTTGGTTTATAATCTTAGAGAGACTTTTAGAGTTAAACTTACTAAGCATAGGTGAGTATAGCGTTTTAAAACTTTCACAAGAATCTGTTGATGTTTTAAAAGGTAAAAAAACTATAGATATAAAAGCCTCAAGATTAGAGGTTAATGTTAAAGAGAAAAAAGTTAAACAAAGTGAAGATTTTGATTATGATGAAGATTTATTTGAGCAATTAAGAGCTAAGAGACGTGAGTTAGCACTAGAGTTAGATGTTCCAGCATACATAATTTTTGGAGATAAAACCTTAAAACACTTAGCAAAAGACAAACCTTATGACAAAAACTCAATGTTGATGGTAAATGGCGTTGGTGAAAAAAAGTTTGAACAATTTGGTGATGATTTTTTGAATATTATAAATAACTAGTAAAAAGTTCATCACATATTTACCATTTCTATTTAAACAAAAATTTAGTTTAATGTAGTACACTATAACCATGAAGCACAATAAAACCTCTTTAATACTTACAGTTTTATTACTAATGATGTTATTTTTACTACCAATTAATTATTTATATTTATATAATGGAGTTAAAAAAATAGATAGCGATGCAAAAGCATTAAATACACTTGGATATATCCGTGGTTCTATCCAAAGAGCCGTAAAGTTTAAAGATAACAATAAAACTAAAAATATATTTGAAAAAATAGATAAAAAATTTCTTTGGTTAGAAAAAAATTATATACCAAAAAATATGGAATATTTTAAGCAAAATGACTTTATCACCCCATACTATGAGCTAAAATCAAATTATGATTTATTTTGTAAAAACAGTAAAAAAAGTCCAAAAACAGTTGATGAGTTAAACATAAGTGAGCATTGTTGGACTTTGGCAAATCAAGCTACAAATGAGATACAGTTTGTATCTGAACTAAAATATGATAACTTTATAAATTCCTTTAAACTAAGAGCAAGTTTTGCTATATTTATTATAATACTTATTTTTATATATGTAATAAAAAATGTGCGTGGTAAGTTAGAAAAAAATATTTTAAAAGATCCATTAACAAATATATATAATAAAATCTTCTTTAAAGAGTTTTTAGCTGATCAAATAACTAAAGCAAATAAGTCCAATAATGGTGTATGTTTACTGTTTATAGATATAGATCACTTTAAAAAAGTTAATGACACTTACGGACACTTAGTTGGTGATAAAGTCTTAATAGATATTACACATATATTAAAAAGAGAGTTGAGAGCCTCTGATACCTTGTTTAGGTATGGTGGAGAGGAGTTTGTTATAGTAGCAAATTCTTGTGAATTTAAAGGTGCAATAACTTTTGCCTCACGACTAAACTATGCTATAAAAGAGTACAACTTTCAAAATGTTGGTAAACTAACAGTAAGTATAGGACTAGCCTCACTTGAAGATGGGGAAAGTCTAGACTCTTTGGTAAAAAGAGCTGATGCTAAGATGTACGAGGCAAAAGCGATGGGAAGAGACATGCTAAGGTATTAAAACCTTATGCTAAACCTGCTGCTTCCATCATTTTTCCTTGAGCATCTGCTATAAGCATATCTATAACTTCATCAAAAAGCCCACTACCCATTATCTCGTTTAAACGGTAAAGTGTAAGAGTTATACGATGATCAGACATACGGTTTTGTGGATAGTTGTAAGTTCTAATACGCCCACTTCTATCTCCAGTACCAACTTGATCTTTTCTAGCTGCACCCTCTTTTTCCATAGATTCTCTCATCTGTATATCAAAGATTCTAGCTTTTAAAACTTTCATAGCCTTATCTTTGTTTTTATGTTGAGATTTTTGATCTTGGTTGGTTACAACTAAGCCTGTTGGTAAGTGAGTTATACGAACAGCTGAATCTGTAGTATTTACAGATTGTCCACCATTACCACTAGCACGCATAACATCTATCTTAAGGTCAGTCGGTTCTATATGAACCTCAACATCATCAACCTCAGGCATAATAGCAACAGTGATAGCAGAGGTGTGAACACGCCCTTGAGACTCAGTTTGAGGTACACGCTGAACTCTATGTGTTCCACCCTCATACTTCATCTTAGAGTAAACTTGATCACCCTTTATAAGCATGATAATCTCTTTATAACCACCACTCTCACTAGGGCTTGTACTCATAAGCTCGATTTTCCAACCATTAAGTTCAGCGTAACGAGTGTAAGCAGTAAACAGATCGCCAACAAAAATTGCAGCTTCATCACCACCAGCACCAGCTCTCATCTCAACAATAGTATTTCTATCATCATTAGGATCTTTAGGAATTAAAAGCTTTTTAATCTCTTCTTCTAATGGTTCAACTTGTGGTTCAAGCTCACGCAACTCTTCTTTGGCAAGTTCACCAAGTTCTGCGTCACTTAACATCTCTTTATTTTCAGAAATGTTTTCTAAAAGATCTGAGTACTCATTTGCTTTATCGTAAACAGCTTGTATGCTAGACTGCTCTTTTGAGAGTTCTGTCATCTTTTTTATATCACATGCAATATCTGGACTTGCTAGTAAATCACTAAGTTCGTTGTATCTTTTGATAAATGGTTGAAGTTTTTCTAAAAGCATTTTTAGCCTTTGTTTTTAGGGGAAAGTTTTACACCAAAAGGTGTAAAGTTAGGGTACTAAGCTATTGCGTTAACAGCTTTATTAAGACGACTTACTTTTCTTGATGCAGTCTCTTTTTTAAGAATACCTTTTGTAACAAACTTGTGAATTTGTTGGTTAGCAACTTTGAATGCTTCAGTTGCAGCTTCTTTATTACCTTCTTCTATAGCAGTAACTACAGCTTTAGTAATATTTTTTAAACGAGTACGGTAAAAACGGTTTCTCTCAGTCTTTTTAACAGTCTGACGAATACGTTTCATAGATGACTTATGATTTGCCATTCTAATCCTTGTCATAGTATTTTAGAGCGACATATTACAAAAAGTATGTTTAAAGTTAGATTAATGTTGTTTATAAGTTCGATATTTGTATATTATTAGCTATATTTAGATAAAATCACACCAATTAAAATAGGATTAGATTATGAAATTATTTGGAACTGATGGTGTTCGTGGTGAAGCTGGGACATTTTTAAACGTAGAAGTTGCTTTAAAACTAGCGATGGCTGCTGGTGTGTATTTTAAAAAAACGGCTGTTACAAAAAGAATACTAGTTGGAAAAGATACTAGAAAATCGGGCTATATGATTGAAAATGCCATAGTAGCTGGACTAACTGCTGTTGGTTACGATGTTATACAAATCGGTCCTATGCCAACTCCTGCCATTGCCTTTTTAACTGAAAACATGAGATGTGACGCGGGTATAATGATAAGTGCTTCTCATAACTCTTATGAAGATAACGGAATAAAGTTTTTTGATCAACATGGAGATAAATTTTCTATAGATATAGAAAAAGAGATAGAAGATATATATTTTAGTGAAGATCTTGTTGAAAATGCTTCAAAGTCTGGCATACAAATAGGTTCAGCAAAGCGTATAGATGATGTTATAGGTCGCTACATTGTACAACTAAAAAACTCTTTTCCAAAAGAGCTAAGTTTAAAAGATATGAGAATAGTGTTAGACACTGCTAATGGAGCGGCTTATAAAGTGGGTCCAACTGTTTTAGAGGAGCTTGGAGCAGATGTTATAGTTTTACACAACTCTCCAAATGGTAACAATATAAATGAAAATTGTGGAGCATTACATACAAAAGAGCTTCAAAAAGCAGTAAAAAAATATAGAGCAGATATTGGGATTGCACTTGATGGTGACGCAGATAGACTTGTTGTAGTTGATGAACTCGGTGAGATAGTAGATGGTGATCAACTTCTAGGTGCTTTAGCTGTATATCTTAAAAACACCAATAAGTTAAAAGGTGAGGCTATAGTTGCAACTGTTATGTCAAACCAAGGCTTAGAGGATTATGCGAAAAGTAACTCTTTAACACTACATAGAAGTGATGTTGGTGATAAAAATGTTTTAGAGATTATGAAAAGTAAAAACATAAACTTTGGTGGTGAGCAAAGTGGTCATGTGATTATGCACGATTTTGCTAAAACTGGAGATGGACTTGTAAGTGCTTTACAAACTTTAGCAATGCTTATCTCTAAAAATGGCAAGGCTTCAACTGCTTTAAGACCTTTTAAACTTTACCCACAAGAGCTAAAAAACCTAAATGTTAAAAATAAAATCCCTTTAGAGAAACTTGATGGATTAAAAGAGTTACAAGAAGAGATAAGAAGTGAGGGTGTAAGAGAGTTGATCAGATACTCAGGAACAGAAAATAAACTTAGACTTCTTCTTGAAGCAAAAGAGCAAAAACTTATCACTACAAATATGAAAAAACTTGTAGCATTTTTTGAAAAGGCACTTAATGCTTAAAAATGACTTATCAAAACTTATAGTTGTACTTGCATTAGTGATGATAGGTATATTTTTAATTGATCAAGCTATAAAAGACTTTTTTGTTCTAAAAGCTGAGGAGATGTACTACCTAGAAACAAATGAACTTTACACTAAGGTTTTAGATATATACACAACTGAGTGTATAAACATGAGACTAGTGTTTAATCATGGAGTTGCTTTTTCTATGTTTGCATTTTTAGGTGAGTACCTAAAATATATTCAAGGCACTTTAGTTTTTGGTGTGATGTTATATATAATCCACAATCGTGAACTATGCTACGCAATACCAGGTGGTATAATGGTAGGAGCAGGTTTCTCTAACGTTTACGATAGATTTATACATGGTGGAGTTGTAGATTATGTTTACTGGCACTGTGGTTTTAACTTTGCCATCTTCAACTTTGCAGATGTTATGATAGATTTAGCAGTTGCAATCATAATCTTTTTACAATTTAAACCAAAATTTTGTAAAGCCAAAGAGGAAATAAGCTAAATTATAGGGAATTGTAGTAAAATTCCCTTTATGATCGCGTAGCTCAGTGGTAGAGCACTACCTTGACATGGTAGTGGTCGTTGGTTCAAGTCCAATCGTGATCACCATATTCTAACAACAAATCTACATCATTAAATATTAACTAATCAACATTATAAACATAAAAAAATCTTATTGACTCGTTCCCAATGTCCTCATTGGGAATGCATAATTTGGGTTTAACCGCTACAAGATATAATACCAAAAATAGTAAGTAGGGTTAAACTTGGGAAGTAAAAATAGAATCTATCTCGGTGTGCTAACAGCAATAATACTACACAATCTTCGTAATACTTTCAAAAAATCTATCTACATGAGTAAAAGGGTACAAACTAAGATAAAGAGTAAACACTCTGATAGTTTCTGCTACACAAATAGAATTACTTTCACACAATTACAAGAATCTACTATAGCTTATCTGCCATACGCAAAGAGTGGTAATACATTTAACTTAATAGCCTATATACCTGAAAGTACTACATTTATTATCTATGCACTTAAAAGTGAGAAGCATCATACTAACTGTATAACTATCTTTAAACTCCGTGATAGTACGCTAAAGAAGTATTATAATGATGTCAATTTTGTTCTAATTAGAAGTGATTACAAATGGATAATTGAAGAATATATAAACTAAGTCCAGTGACCAAATTGGAATCTCTTAACCTTATCGCTATCATCCCTGATAGTGGGTATCTATCACTCATGGTATTAACTGCGGTCTGCTTTTAGCACTGTAAGCGTATGGAAGGTCAATCTCCACCTCTTAGTTTGTATGAAGTATTATAACATAAAACATGACAATTCTAAAATCAAGTGCAATTGCATTCATCCATAAAAAGTAGCATCACAAATAAGATTTACAGGTCTTGAATTATGGACTTTGTAATCAACAATATATTCATCTCTTTGCTTCATAATCAAAGGAATTGATTTCCTATATTTTGCTGATAATTGCTTGAGTGTTTGGCGGTGCAAAAAGTACTCTTTAAAGATTAGTTATTCTAGTCGTTTTTTTGAACTAAAAGAAGTCTTGCAGTCTTTACAAAAGTATCTCTTTATCCCTCTTCTTGAACCACGATTTTGAGTGTTATTTGAATGACAATTTATGCATATTTTAGAGTTTTTTTACAGCCATTTTTTAATTAAGTCTATCATCCTTATTTTTTTGTGAAAAGTTTCATCTATAATAGAGATACACTATTAAAAAAAGTCTCTTACAGCAAATAAATTATATGTTATAATTACAGTATAAGTGTCAAGGAGAGTAATACATGCTAGAAGTAATGTACGATACAGCCATACAACAAAATCTATCACAGCACATTGACTCTCTAATGGGGCATAGTGCTTATTACGAAAAAAGTGTTGATGACTTAGCAGATAATGAAGAGATCGTTAAAAGGATTATGCTTCTCTCTGCATCACATACATTTTTTGATGACCTACTTAAATACCACTCATATATGAACCTAACTAATATGCAAATTGATTCTATGGTCTTAAAGATTGATGACTTACTAGACGAGTTTGAATCGTTGACTCAATCTAAATCTACAAATAATTTAATGCAAGAGTATTTCAATAAAGCAGACACTTTTTACACATTGCTTGTTAATGCTCAAGTTGAACTTGGATTTCATAAAGTTGAAAGATAAGAACTACATAAAAGAGACCTCTTTTAAGCACCAATGCTCGAAGCTAGTGAAGTCATCTGCCTTGACTCAAGAGCAAATAGATGCAACTCTTGAGTTGTACAAAAGTGATAAATCAAACCAAAAACTCCACTACCATAAGATTGTCTGTAAAAAAGATAAGTGCCGAAGATCAATTGCAGTCATAAACTCGAAGCAACAATACAAAATTTTATTGTCAGAACAACTAGATGTAGTTTATTTTCTTTTCATCGGACACCATAAAAAATATGACAGAATCAATAAGAGTTGCTAGAGGAGGCTTAACCCTAGTAATTACATACCAAATTAGACAACAAGCTTGATTGCTCTATAATTAGGTACTTAAAAGCGAAAAAGTTACACCTAAAACTTTCACAATTGGGTGTAACTTTTTCAAATCGGATGGAGTTTATGACACAAACTATATTAAATTTCAAACTACAATCCACAAACGAGAAATTAACACCAAGAACAGGTGTTGCAATATTAGGAGAATACCTAAAAGGTATGAATCTAGAATCACTCTGTAATGATAACTTACCTAAAGGACACCTCTAAAGCTAAACGCAACAGTATATGAAGCCATATATTGAAAGTTTATTGTTGTAAAGAAGTTACCAACTCCATAAAGTACAGAGTTTGTTATAAATGGATCAAACGCTCTTTCAACACCCCTAAACTCTTTAAAACACTCCCATAACTCACACCATTGTTTTCTAAAGCCATCATCTTTTTAAACTGTTTGGGTTTTCTTTGTTGTAGTCTTGTAAAACGGTTGTTGTTTTTATCTTCTAGATGTGCTCCAAATGCACAGTAGGCACAACCTGTTCTTTTTTCTCCACTTACTAGAGTGTTATCTATATATTTAGGGTGGTATATTGAAGCTACATCAAGTTTAAAGTGTTTTATATAAGCCCAGATATCTTTTTCACTAAATATACTTAGAGGTCTGCTTTTTGCATCTTTTGTATTATATATATTACATCCATGTTTTAGGTAGTTTTGGGTTCTTGTTTCACCCTCAAAGGCTGATGT
>WFNF01000014.1 GCA_015488775.1 Helicobacteraceae bacterium | reverse complement strand
CAATTTAGCACTGCAGTAACACATAAATAGTTTTCGACTATGGGACTATAGATTTTTTCTCATATTTGTTAGAATTTTTGACTAATATTCCTTATCTTAGTGTTAAGAAATAGTTTCGTCGGATTTACCTAGATTATACCCTATTTTTGACTTTTTCTAAGATAAAATTAATAATTAAAAAATACCAGAACTTTATACACCAACAAATCAGGATACACTCCTAAGCTAAAAACTTTTTGATTGTTCCAAGTGAGCAAAAGAAGATTGCATCGAAAAGTGGATTTAATTTACTTGTTTTATCGTCTATTTTGTCAAAAGCTTTTATAATTTGTGCTTCATCACTATTTTTCCCACGCAGTTCAAATTCAATTGGACCAACAGTTTTTACAAGATTTGAAACTTTTTTAGCTTTTTTATCTTTTTCATCAAGTAAAAAATTACCTCTACGGCTTTCATCTTTTCTTGTTTCAATTAAAAGTGTTAACTTGTCTTTAAAAATTATTTTATTCCAGTAGATTCCACCCTTTGAAAATGAAAACTCATTTTTAGGATTTATTAGTGGATGGGGTTTCTCTTTTCTAATCCCCTCAAGTAGTTGTAAAAAAAAGTTTGCACCACCAAAACTTTGCGCACAATCTTTAATCAGTTTAGAGTATTTATCTTTTTCATCTTGAGTTAGAGAGTTATAATCACACATAAAAAACCTTTTTTGAAATTATACTCTAATTACTTAGAATTCCCCCCCCCATTTAAGAAGTATCTTCTCTAACTCTTTAGTATCTATAGGTTTACTTAGATAATCGCTCATACCTACAGATAAACATCTCTCTTTATCACCCTTCATTGCGTTTGCTGTTAAGGCTATGATTGGGATGTTTTTATACTTATCTCCAGCTTTTAAATCTCGTATATGTGTTGTTGCTTCAAAACCATCCATCACTGGCATTTGACAATCCATAAAGATAAAATCATAAGTTTTTTCACTCTGCAAAAGTACCTCTAAAGCCTCTTTTCCATTATTTGCTACATCTGCTTCTAAATCATAGTTATCTAAAAGGCCATTTAAAACTATCTGATTTGTTAAGTTATCTTCAACCAAAAGTATATTTAAATCTTTTTTAAATTTTAAGCTAAGTTCATCTTTGTCTTTTAAGTTGTTTTCACGGTTTACCTCATCAAATAGCACATCAAAAGAGTGAAACAGATCCATACAAGTAGTAGGTTTTAAAAAATAAGAATCAATACCAACATCATCTAATCTCATAACATCTATATTGTCACCTATATTTGCCATTAAAATAACCTTAGTAGATGTTATATTTTTTATCTTTGAACCCAACTCAATTCCATCAATTTCAGGCATATTTTTATCTATATATATCAAATCATACTGATCAAAGAAATCTTTTTTATCTAAACACTTTAAAACTTCATCTGTAGTTTCAATACACTCAGATTTAACTTTAAAATACTCAAGTTCCTTAACTAAAACATCCCCAATCGCCCTACTCTTTTCTATAATTAAAGCTTTTTTGTCATCCAAATTATGTAGATATTTAAACTCTTTAAATGTGTTAGGAACTTGTACCTCTATATCAAACTTAAACACTGAACCAAGACCAAGAGTTGATTCAACCTCTATATCTCCACCCATCATGTTTACCAATTTTTTACTTATAGCAAGTCCCAAGCCAGTTCCACCATACTTTCTTGTAGTTGTAGAGTCTGCTTGAGTAAAGGAGTCAAAAAGTGTAGCTATAGCTTTTTGATCTATCCCTATACCTGTATCTTTAACCTCACAATAAAGTCTTGTACCAATAAGCTTGATTTTTATGCTAACCTCACCCTTAGAAGTAAACTTAACAGCGTTACCAACTAGGTTAGTAATGATCTGTTTAAGTCTTGCTAAGTCACTTAGTATGTTTGTTTGTTTAACCTCACTAACATCTAAAATCATCTCCAAGTCTTTCTCTCTAGCTTTAAAAGTTAAAGACTCTGCTAGGTGACCCATCTCCTCTCTTAAGTTAAACTCATAATCTTCAAAATCCAACTTACCTGCCTCAATTTTTGAAAAATCCAAGATATCGTTAATCAAAGTAAGAAGAGAGTTAGCAGAACTAGATGCAAGAGTTATATGGTGAATTTGGCTTTTATTTAGAGGTGACTTTTTAAGTAACTCTAACATCCCTATAATACCATTCATAGGTGTTCTTATCTCATGAGACATAGATGCCAAAAAGTAAGATTTAGCTTTTAGTGCTTCTTGTGCCTTTTGTTCTGAATCTTTTAATTTTTGCTCGTCAAGTATATTTTTTGTTATGTCAGTTCTTATAGATACAAAACTATCTATTTCGTCATTTTTATAAAAAGGTACAACAGTAGTCCTCACCCAATATAGTGAACCATCTTTTGCTTTATTACAAAAAACATTTTCAAAAACTTTACCACTATATATAGTTTTATAAAAATCATCAAACAACTCTTTAGGATGTTGTTTTGAATTAACGACAGAATGAGTTTTACCAATCAACTCCTCTTTTGTGTATTGTGCAATCTTTACAAAGTTATCATTTACATAAGTTATAACACCATGTTTATCTGTCACACTTACTATAGCATGTGTATCTAAAGCAAATTTTTGATTTTCAACATCATTTAATGCTATTTTTAAAGATTGATTTGAACTATTTAGTTTCTCTTTTTCTTGTTCTAAAATCATTTGCATCTTGTTATACTCATCAAAAAGTTCATCAATCTCTATATATGATGAGTTAAATTGATGATCAATATTAGTATTGTTTTTAATATTTAGAATCAAATTTTTAAGAGGTCTTGTTATCTTATAAGATATAAAATATATAACTAAACTCATAAATAAAATTACAACAAAAACAATAGACAATTTACCTAAAAGTAAATCAAAAAAACTTTTTTCTAGCTGATCAGCATTTATCTCATTTACGACTTTGTATTCCACTCCAATTATAGGTAGTTTTTTAATATATATAATAGAGTTTTCATACATATAACCCTTTGCCTCAACTATTTTATCGTAAGGGATATTTTCAAGAGTTTTGATTTTTTTATTTAAAATCTCTTTAGTTAATTTAGAATCTATTCTAAGATAATTATCTTTTGATACTAAATAAGAGGTGTGAAGTTTATCTTTTGTAGCAAGGT
>WFNF01000013.1 GCA_015488775.1 Helicobacteraceae bacterium | reverse complement strand
ATATAAATGTCAAAATTACCAAAATATTTTCAAGTTATCTTTGTTTTGTGAAAACTTAATGATATTAAGTATTATTTGTATAGTTTGAATTTTTTTTATCTGATTTAGCTTTTTGTATGCATTCCACCTCAGGAGAGGTGGAACGAGTCAAGCACACCTAACATAGTAGTAGTTAGTCCTAAGGTAGTAGTAGTAGGAATCGCCATACTTAAAGTTCACATTCCAAGCACTCTTAGAATCCGACATACTTGAAGATGACGACCAATAGTCACTAGAAATAACATTTTTAAACTTTTTATTTATTAATGAATCGACTCTAGACTTGTCAGTTATGGTTTGAAGTTGTTCATGTGTTGGTAAAAACCAATCTTCATAAGCTTCTAAAGTAAGATCTTTACAGTACTGCTTAGTTCCACTCCATGTTTTTTTACGCTTTTAGCCTCATAGTTATCTTGCCACATTAGTCCTGTTTTTTTATCTACAACAACATTTGCCAAACTAAAACTAAAACTAAACCCTATCATAATCAAAAGGATTATTTTCATCTATTTCTCCTACTGTTTTTGTAAATTTAAACTACTTTTGTAAATTGGCAAATTATCGTACTGCATAATTTATCTTAAAAAATTTCAAAGTATCTATTGTCCTGCCCTAGCACACCTAACATGGTAGGTATTCGTCTTATTGCTGTAGTAGGTATAGCCATACTTAAAGTACGCATTCCAAGCACCATAAGAAATCGACACAACCGAAGAGGACGACCAATAGTCACTAGAAACAGTATTTTCAAATACTGTTTTAATAGCTGGATCATGTTTTTTATTATCAATTAAACTTTCAAGTTGACTTATGCTTGGAAGATACCAATCGTTAAAACCTGCATGTTTTAAGCTTTTACAGTAAGTTTTTGCATCACTCCAAGTTTTTTTAACACTCTTAGCACGAGCATCGTCTTGCCACATTAAACCTGTTTTGTTATTTATAACTACCTCTTTTACATCGTCTCTTGTAAAACCACTTACATTAATCGTTTTATCTATCACTATCTCGTACCCCAAGGATGGTAAAGCTAGTAGCATTGGTAGTAGTAATTTTTTTAACATATTTGTAAGGTTCTCCTCTATGTGTTTGTATTTTTGAGCCACTCAAAAAGCTTAAAGTAAACTCACTGCTAGTTTTTTGTGTTATTTTTACAAAAAACTTAATTAGATAAAATTATATCTTTTAAGTTAAAATATACTACTTAATCTACATAAAGACTCTACAAGAAACAAAAAGCTGTTATTTTGTTGTTTAGAGTAAACAAAAGGACAAAATGTTAGAAACTCTTTTCTTTGGAAGTGAGGATTTATCCTCGCCTTTGGATTTGTTTGATAAGCGTGACTAAAGTCCAATCCCATTTCCTTGATTTTTAAAAAGTCTGTAGTATTAAATTGATTAAAAAATTTGATATAATAATCCAAAATTATAATATATTGGAAAAGTATGAATAAAATAACACTTGAAGTTGAAGATAAAAACTTAGAGACTTTACTAACCATAGTAAACTCACTAAAAGATGACTTAGTAGTAAATATAAAAGTAGAAGCTAACAACAGAAGTAAAAAACATAGTAAGTATGTACCTAAACTAAACAAAGTAACAAAAGAGGAAGAGTCTGTAGAAAACGATAAAAGTGGTAAATATATAAGTCAAAGTGATTATAAAAAGAGATTAAAAGGTAAATCATGAGAGTAGAAGAGATAGAGGAAAAAACAATTTATGGTCTTTCAACAAGAACAAAAAATTCAAATGAGATGAATTCAGAAACTTCAATGATTGCTGCTGTATGGCAAAAGTTTGATAACACTATAGAAGTAAACTACAAAGATGGTGAAAGAGTTTATGGTGTTTACTATAATTATGAGTCAGATGCAAATGGTGAGTTTGATGTACTCGCTGGGTATGGAACATCAAACGACAACTTAGATAAAGTTGTTATAAAAAAAGGTAAATATTTGGTATTTGCTAAAACATTTGAAAAAACTGACAACAAAACAAGAGTAGAAGCTATCATAGAAACTTGGGGTAAGATTTGGGAGTATTTTTCAAATGAAAGTTCTCAATACAAAAGAGTTTATAAAACAGATTTTGAATACTATAAAGGTAAAAACGATATAGAGATTTATATCTCAATTATCTAGAAAAAGTATTAAATCAAGGGGTATATTTGAACACGTCTAAAGAAGAAAGTGATTATTTTGAAGACATTATACTTGATCAGATAATCTCATTTACAAAGAATATAAAAAAGAACAATATGTTTCATATTCTTTGTAATGAAATGAATGACACTATGTTAAAAAATATTGCTGATGCAGATTATGGTTGGGATTCAGATAAAGGGCATCTCTAAAAACCCTAGTACCCCTCAGAGGGAAGAAAAAAAGATGAGATTTTGTAAAAGCTTTTATGAGTCATAGCCGTAGCTATGGCGATTAAAAGTTTTATGAAATATCGCTTTTTTTATCCCTCCCTTTGGGCATTACATAGGAGCTCACACTCTGCGTTAATCTTTTTCGACTTAGCTTTGGCTAGGTCTTCAAAAGATTGCCTTGATTGTAAACTCCTATATAATGCTGAGGGGCACTAGGGTTTTTCACTCGTTCCACCTCTCCTGAGGTGTAATGCATATAAATGTCAAAATTACCAAAATATTTTCAAGTTATCTTTGTTTTGTGAAAACTTAATGATATTAAGTATTATTTGTATAGTTTGAATTTTTTTTATCTGATTTAGCTTTTTGTATGCATTCCACCT
>WFNF01000012.1 GCA_015488775.1 Helicobacteraceae bacterium | reverse complement strand
ATCTTAAAACTTCAAAACATATATATAAAATTCCAAGTTCTCAGACAAAAAATTATATGTTTAAAAATTATAAGGTTGAGCAAAAAGAATCACAATGGTTATTTTGGTTTTTAGGTGTAATAATTATAATTGCTATTATAGCTTCATATATATTTAGATATTTTCAAAAACGTGCTTTTTTTGATAAAAAAGAAAAATTACAAGAATTTAGAGCTAAAAGTCAAAAAGATGAGGATGAAGCTTATATTACACCTATAAAATCTAATTTGCATTTTAAAGATATTGGTGGTATTGATGAAGTTAAATTTGAGTTAGAGGAGATTATCTCTTTTTTCAAAGAACCAAATAAATACAAAAGTTTTGGTGTTAGAATGCCTCGCGGTGCCTTACTAGTTGGACCTCCTGGTGTTGGAAAAACTATGATTGCTAAGGCTATAGCAAATGAAGCAGATGTTCCTTTTTATTATCAAAGTGGTGCTTCTTTTGTACAAATATATGTAGGAATGGGTGCAAAAAGGGTAAAAGAACTTTTTTCTGTAGCTAAAAAATCTGCTCCATCTATCATTTTTATAGATGAGATTGATGCTATAGGTAAAAAAAGAGATGGTAGCTCTAATGATGAAAGGGAAGCTACACTAAATCAACTTCTAACAGAGATGGATGGTTTTGAAGACAGCTCAGGTGTAATGGTGATAGCTGCAACAAACAACATTGGTGTTCTTGATGATGCTCTTTTAAGAGCAGGGCGTTTTGATAGACGTATTTTTGTATCTTTACCTAACCCAAAAGATAGAGAGTCTATTTTAAATAAATACCTAAATAAAGTTTCACACAACTTAGATATACAAACTATTGCAAAAAATACTACTGGCTTTTCTGGTGCAACTTTAGCAACACTAGTAAATGAGGCTGCTTTATGTGCCATAAGAGATAAATCTTCACATATTGATCAGATACATATAGATGCAGTAAAAGAGAAAGTTTTAACTGGAAAAAAACAAGCTCAAATTTTAACAAAAGATCAACGTGAGATAAAAGCAACATATATGGCTGCAAAGGCATTCGTTGCTACATATTATGATATAAGTTTTGATAAGGTAACACTTTCAAGTGAAGAGTTTACTCCTCCATTAAACTCAAATGCTCTTTTAAAAACGGAACTAATAAGCTACCTACATCTAAACCTTTGTGGATTTGTTTTATGTGAATACCTTTACCAAAATCATTCTAGTTCAAACTATAAAGATATACAAAATGTTAAAAAATTATCTGAAAAAATGATTTTTGAGTACGCTATGGGTGGAGATGTTTTTGGTACACAAGAGAAATTAGAGATGTTTGTAAAACAAGAGATAGAAAATATATCAACACTGTTAAAAGCTAATCTTATTGTTTTAGATGAGATAAAAAAAGTATTAGTAGAGTTTGAAAGTATCTCTTACTCTTTGATAAAAGAGAAAATTAAATAATGAAATTTTATAGTGGATTTTCTTTAAAAAATGATATCTCTTTTTTTAAAGAGTATATTTGTGAAGATGAACTATGTGTTGTTGGTTTCTCATATGGAGCTATAAATGCTTTTAGAGATGTGTTAAGTAAAAAAGTTAAAGCTAGAAAGCTAATTTTACTTTCACCAGCATTTTTTCAAAATACTGCTTCATCATATAAAAAACTTCAACTAAGAGCATATAAAAAAGACAAAAATAAATATATTGAAAATTTTATAAAAAACTCTTTTGAACCTTATGTTAGTTGTGATGTAGATAGTCTTGAAACATCTTTATCACAGCTTGAAGATCTTTTATATTATGAGTGGAATAAAGATGAGATAAAAGCTTTAAATATTGAAATTGAGGTTATTTTAGGTGAAGATGATAAAATCACAGATATAAAAAGTGCTAGTGAATTTTTTTCTGACATAGCACAAATTACAATTATAAAAAAAGCAAATCATTTTTTAAGAACGGAGTAGATATGGTTAAAATTGGAGTTATTACTGCAAGCGATAGAGCTAGTAAGGGTATATATGAAGATATAAGTGGTGTGGCTATTCAAGATACTTTAAAAGAGTATCTTAAAACACCATTTGAGATTGAGTACAGATGTATAGCTGATGAACAAGATTTGATTGAAAAAACTATGATTGAGCTTTGTGATCAGTTAGAGTGTGCAATGGTTGTTACAACAGGTGGGACAGGACCTGCATTAAGAGATGTTACACCAGAAGCTACTCAAAATGTTTGTCAAAAAATGTTACCAGGTTTTGGGGAGCAGATGAGATCTGTTTCATTACAGTATGTTCCAACTGCTATATTATCTCGCCAAAGTGCAGGTATTAGAAATAAGTCATTAATTATAAATCTTCCAGGTAAACCTAAATCTATAAGAGAGTGTCTGGATGCAGTTTTTCCAGCTGTTCCTTATTGTATAGATCTTATAGAGGGTCCATACTTAGAAACTAATGAAGATGTTATAAAAGCTTTTAGACCAAAAGCAAAATAATATAATGGAGTCTAGTTGTCATGAGTGTGGAGCTATCGTTGAAATGTACCATACTGATGAAGATCATCAACTAGAATGTCCAAGATGTAGTGCTATACTATACAGGTCAGGTCAAGAGTTTACTTTAATAATAGTAGTGGCATTGTCTTCGCTTATATTTTTTGTTCCATCACTTTTGTTGCCAGTACTTACTATGAATATAGCTGGAATGTCTCAAACAACATCATTACTTCAAGCAGCTTTAGTGTTTTTCTCTGATGGTTATGCTGCTATAGGTATTGTAGCTATTTTAACAGGTCTAACAATACCTGCTATTATGCTTGTGCTTATTATCATGATTTTAGTACCTATAAAAATAGGAGTTAACCCTTTAAAAGTTAAAAGTGTATATAACCTTTATCTACATCTTAAAACTTGGGGTATGGGTGAAGTGTACCTAGTTAGTGTATTTATTGCAATTATTAAGCTACAAAAGATGGCTACATTAAACATTGGTCTTGGTTTATACCTTTTTACTGCATTTTTAATCACTTTTTATATAGTTATAGTATGGTTTAATCCAAACGATATTTGGGAAAAAAATGAAAACTGATATAAGTGAATCTAAGGCTTTATGCTTACATTGCCATTATTTAAATGATGTTGATGATCATATTTGTAAAAGGTGTGAGTCTCATGTAAGTCAAAGAAAAGAGAACTCTTTTTCATTAACTCTAGCTTTTGCACTATCCTCATTGATTTTTTTGATTCCAGCAAATCTTTTACCTATGATGATTGTAACAACCTTAGGTGTAGATGATGCTAGTACTATTATGGAGGGTGTTTTATATTTTTTAAATCATGGCTCTGCTGGTATTGGTATAGTTATCTTTGTAGCTTCTGTAGCTGTTCCTGTTTTTAAATTAAGTGTTATATTTTATCTATTAATTATGACTAAAATTAGAGGTAAAAAAAATTTAAAATTAGCTATGAAACTATACAGAATTATAGAGTTTATTGGTAAGTGGTCAATGTTAGATATATTTGTTGTAGCCTTAATGGTTTCAATGGTACAATTTAAAACATTAGCAACTATAGTTACAGGACCTGCAGCTATAGCTTTTGCTTTAGCTGTTGTTTTAACAATTATAGCAACTGAAAATTTTGATTCAAGATTATTATGGGATGAGGGAAAAAATGGAAGCAAATAAAAAAGTTAAAAATACACTTTTTATAGTATGGATAATACCTCTAGTAGCAATGCTAGTTGCTGGTTGGATGGTTTATAAATACTATTCAGATCAAGGTGTAGATATGGTTATAGAGTTTAAAAGTGGTAGAGGCTTTGAGATTGGAAAAACTAAACTTATCTATAAGGGTCTTGAACTTGGAAAAGTTAAAGATATTAAAATTGATCAGTTTGATTTAAAGAAAGCCCTCATAACAGTTGAAGTACAAAAAAGAGTTGCCGCATCTGTTTTAAGAGAAGGTAATAACTTCTTGAAAGTTGAACCTAAGGTTACACTTAGTGGTGTAGAAGGACTAAATACATTATTGTCAGGCGCATATATAGAGTTATATCCATTTTCTTATGATGTAAAAAAGATACATAAGGGTAAATATAAAGATAATTTTATTGGTATAAGTGAAGTTCCTTTAAGTTTTTATAATAATGGTGTATTTGCAAAATTGTTATCAAGTAAGGGTGAGTTGTCAGTTGGTTCACCAGTTTTATATAAAAATTACCAAGTTGGTAAAATATTAAAAAAAGAGTTATTAGATGATAATGTTTTATATACTTTACATATAGAAGATAAATATAAAAACCTTTTAAAGCAAAGAAGTAAGTTTTTTAAAGTTAATGCTATTGACGTTAAGGCTAATTTACAAGGGGTAAAACTTAAAGTACCATCTTTAGCTTCTATGATAGCTGGCGGTGTTACCTTTAGCTCGCCTAAAGATTCAGCTACAGCAAAAACAAACAATACTTATAGATTGTTAAATTCACAAAATGATTTAGACTTAAATGAACATATTATTACACTTGTTGCTAAAGATGCTTATAAATTAGATAAAGATTTTTCTCATATATATTTTAAAGGTATTGATGCTGGTAGTATTACTGAAATTAAATATGATATAAAATTAAATACAACTTTTATACGCATTAGATTGAAAGATCAATTTTATAAAATTATAGACAAAAATACATATTTTTGGGTTGTAGAGCCAAAAGTAACTCTAAGAGGAGTTAAAGGTTTAGATGCATTAAATGGTGCATATTTAACATTTCATACAAATATGAATGCCTCAAAACCAAAAGATACTTATACTTTGCATAAACATTCTCCAGATGCAAAAGGTAAAAGAGTTCATTTAGAAGCATCTAAAATCGGATCTTTAAAAGAGGGTGGTTCAATCTTTTATAAAGATGTAGAGATTGGAGAGATAGAAAAAGTTAGATTAAACAAAAGAAAAAATTTAATTGACATTAGTTTAGTTATATATAGTAAATATTCATCTTTAGTAAATGATACCTCTGCATTTTATTTGCAATCAGCTTTTGAAGCAGAAGCTTCATTAGATAATTTATCTATAGATATTGGATCATTAGAGACTATTTTATATAACTCTATCGCTCTAGTTACGCATGATTTAAAAGCTAAAAGTAAAAAACATAACTATACTTTGTACAAATCAAAAAAAGAGTATAAAAAAAATAGATATTTTACTTCTGGTGGAAAGATGTTTACACTAATTAGCAGTCAAAATATTGGTGCTAAAATTGGATCACCTGTATATTATAACAATTTTAAAGCTGGCGAAATATATGATATAGTTTTTGATAAAGATAAAGTAAAAGTAAAAATCTTTTTGAAAAAAGATTTTGCTTCTAAAGTTGGTAAAAAAACTAAATTTTATCTGCAAAGTGGTTTTGATATAGAAGCGTCCTTATCTGGTGTAAAAATAAAATCAAAAAATCTTGAAAGTATTTTAGAGGGGTCTATAATATTTAAAAATTTCAAGTATTATGATGAAAATAGAAAATATTTTAAGTTATATAAAGATGAAGAACATGCTTTAGACAATACATTTGATGTTGATTTGATTATGAGTACTCAAAACAATTTAAAAAAGGGTTCTAAAGTTCTTTATAAAGGTTTTGAAGTTGGTTCTCTTAAAGATGTAGAGTTGCTTGATGATGGGATAAAAACCATTCTAGAGATAGATAAAAAGTATAAAAAATTATTTAATACAAACTCTATAATTTATTTAAATAAATTTGAGATGAGTTTAGATGGAGTAAAAAATGCTAAATCAGCAGTTTTTGGACCAAGTATATCTGTTACTAGTTCTGAGGGTGGTGAATTTAAAAATAGCTTTGTTTTAAAAGAGGATAAATTTAAACCATCATATAAAAAAGAGGGTTTAAGTGTTGTTTTAAATGCAAGTAGAAAAAGTTCACTTAAAATGGGTTCACCTGTTTATTATAGACAGTTACAAATTGGTTGGGTTGATAGTTTTGAGCTATCTAAAGATGCTAAATTTGTAAATATTACAGCTTTTATAGAGAAAAAATATAAACACTTAGTTAGAAAAAACTCTATATTTTATAACGCTACAGCTTTTGGTATGGATATATCTTTATTTGGGGTAAAAGTTGAAACTGAAACTGTTGAAACTATGTTAAGAGGTGGTATAGTTCTTATAACACCTGAAGATTATACAGCTCAAGCAGTTGATGGTGATGTTTTTGTACTAGAACTTGAATCAGATAGTGAATGGTTAGAGTACTCACCTAGCATTGAAGCTAATGCAAGTAAAGTATCTAATTAAAATATCTATCTTTTTGAGAGTATAGTTTTTTATATATCTTCTCAAAGTCAGTTGAGTAAACGCGAGTTTGTCCAATAGATGTTATAAAGTTAGTATCTTTTGGCCATCTAGGAACAAGGTGTAGATGGATATGCTCACTTATACCAGCGCCAGCAGCGTCTCCAAGATTCATCCCAATATTTACCCCTTGAGCATCTAAAACCTCTTTTAGCATCTTTACCCCTTGTTGTGCAAGAGAGCAAATATGTAGCCAAGCTTCACTATCTAACTCCTCTAGGGCAGATGTGTGAAAATGTGGTATGATCATAAAATGTCCTGGTGTATAAGGATATCTATTCATAACTATAAAACATTTATCATCACTGTAAAGTATATGTAGCTCATCTTTTTTATCTTTATTTTTAGAGATATTGCAAAAAGTACAACCCTCAACTTTTAAATCATTTATATAATCATCTCTCCATGGTGCATATAAAATATCTTCCATTGTATTCCTTTAAACTAAATTTAGGTAAAATCGCGTCAATAATCAATTTTAGGATAAAAAATGTTAAAACCTCTTTTAATCGAAATAGGAGTTGAAGAACTTCCAGCTATACCGCTACTTAAAGAACTTAAAAATATTGAAAAAAAGTGGTTAAAGATTTTACAAGAGAACTCTTTAGCTTGTGAATTTGAGTTTTACTATACACCTAGACGTTTAACACTTTTACATAGTGAGTTTAAACTAAAACAAGAAGATTCAGTTGAAGAGATGTTTGGTGCTCCAAAAGCTATAGCATTTAAAGATGGTGAACCAACAAATGCCGCTTTAGGTTTTGCAAAAAAATGTGGAGTATCTCTTGATCAGATTGGTTTTGCTCAAAAAGGCAATAAAGAGGTACTTTACTATAAAAAAGAGATTGTTGGTAAAGATAGTTCAGAGCTTTTAGACTCTATGATAAATAAGTTTATGAACTCTTTAGAGTTTGGAAAATCTATGAGATGGGGAAGTAACTCTAAAAGTTTTATAAGACCTATTAGATGGTTAAATGTTATGTTAGATAGCAAAAAAGTAGATTGTGAACTTTATGGTGTTAGTTCAGATACTACAACTTTTGTGCATAGAGTAAAAAGTTTTGATGCTGTAGAAGTTACAGATATAAAAAAATATTTTGAAATTTTAGAATCTTCTGGTGTAACTCTTTACCAAGATAAAAGACGTGAAGATATACTTAAGGACTTTAAATCTATAGAAAGTAAAAATTCTATTGAGATAGATTTAGATGAAGAGTTACTTGATGAAGTTGTGGCTATTACAGAAAATCCTAAGGCACTTTTAGGCTCATTTGATGAAAAATACTTAAGATTGCCAAGTGAAGTTATAGTTACATCTATGAAAGAGCATCAAAGATATTTTCCAGTTTTTAAAGATGGTAAAATCACTAACTCTTTTGTTGTTGTATCAAACGCTTTATGTGATGACTACTCTAAGGTTATAGAGGGAAATGAAAAAGTTTTACGCCCACGTCTTGATGATTCACTTTTCTTTTACGATAATGATCTAAAAAATGGACTAAGTAAAGATGGGCTAGAAAATGTTACTTTTATGGATGGTTTAGGTTCATTAACAGATAAAATACAAAGAGAGAAAAAGATAGCAAATATCTTGTTTGAGATGTATAAATCTAAACTATCTCAAAGTCCTGCTCAACTTGAGCGTGCTATGGATTTAGCAAAAACTGACCTTATGAGTGAGATGGTGTATGAGTTTACAGAGCTTCAAGGCTTGATGGGTTACTACTATAGTGTAGAAGCTGGTGAAGATGAGTGTGTTAGTCTTGCTATAAAAGAGCAGTACTTACCTCAAGGCGAGGATAGCGATATCCCATCTAGCGTATTTTCAGCTATAGTTGCCCTTAGTATAAAACTTGATACTCTTATAGGTCTTTTTAGTGTAAATCAGATACCAACAGGTTCTCGTGACCCTTTTGCTCTTAGACGTGCGGTTAATGGAATTTTTAAAATTTTAAAAGAGTATGAGCTAGAGTTTGATATTAAAAAGATGGTAGCAAAACTAAGTAAAGAGTATAACTCTTTTGATCAAGATAAACTTATAGAATTTATCTTTGATAGACTAAATAAAGCTTATAGTGTTAATCCATCTGTTATAAAAGCAGTTTTAAGCTCAGGTGAGAGTGAAGTAAATAAAATAGATAAAAAAATCATTGCTTTAGATAACATAGTAAACGCAGAGGGTTTTAAAGATAGATTTTCAACTTTTAAAAGAGTTAGCAATATATCTAAAGATTTAGATATGAATGAACATCTTATAGCTGATGAAACACTTTTTAGTACAGATAATGAAAAAAGTTTATATAAAGCATATAATGAAGTTATATCTAAAAAATATATAGATTATGAAGATGAGTTAGATGCTCTTTTTTCTTTAAAAAATGAACTTGATAGTTTCTTTGAAAATGTTATGGTAAATGATAAAGATGAAAAAATTAAAATAAATAGATTATCTTTAGTTGGTCTTATTTATCAAAGTATATTTAAAATTGCTGATATCAAAGAGATTAGTGTTTGATGTTGCAATAATAGGTGCTGGAATAAATGGAGCATCTCTAGCTTATAAGCTTAAAACATCTGGTAAAAGTGTAGTTGTCTTTGAAAAAGATAGCATAGCTAGTGGAGGAAGTGGAGCTGCTGGTGCTTTTATAGCACCAAAGTTTGCAAAAACCTCAGAGCTTACTCTTTTACTAGAAAAATCGTATTTAAACTCTTTAGAGTTTTATGAAAAAAAATTTAACAAATATATAAATTTATCCCCTTTAGTTCACATAGCAAAAAATTCTCAAGAGTCAACAAAAATTTTACAGTTTAAAGAGTCAACCTCTTTACAAATATGTGACGATAATAATTTTTCCACCTTTTTAAGTGATAAAGACTCAACAAGAGTTTGTTTAAAACATAGTGCCGTAGTTGATGCAATTGGTGTTTGTAATGAGATGCTTAAAGATATTGAAGTTATATATGAAAATGTAGATACTTTTTCAAAAGAGGATGATTTTTACAGTATTAACAGTATAAAAGCTAAAAAACTTGTTTTTACAACTGGTGGTTTTAAAAATATTTTAGATGAGCCATACTTTAACTATAGAGCTATTTTTGGTCACCGCATAGATATAAGATGCTCAAACAAACTTGATTTTATACATCATAAAGATGTTTCTGTTTCTTGTAGTAAAGATGATGCTCTAGTGAGTGTTGGTGCTACTCATGATATACATTTTGATATGTTTAAAGAGGAGTTTGACTACAAAAAATCAAGAGAGGTTTTATTGCAAAAGGCTTCAAATTCTATAGATTTAAAAGATGTTGAAGTTGTAGAAGATTTTATCGGTATTAGATGTGGTTCTAACGATTATATGCCTATAGTTGGTAGGGTTGTGGATTATGAAAAAACTATTAAAAAATACCCTAAACTTTTAAATGGACAAAAAGTTGATTTTGATCAGTTTGAATATATGGAGGATATATATATGATAAACGGGGTAGGTGGTTATGGTTTTGTTTTAGCACCAACACTAGCAGATGATTTGTATCTCAATATGTTTGAAAATAAAAAATTAAATAAAAATATAGATCTAGCAAGATTTGTGTCTAGATATGCAAAAAGGGTGAAAAATGGCTAAAAATGCTATAGTACTTCTAAATATGGGTGGACCAAATAATCTTCACGAAGTTGAAGTTTTTTTAAAAAATATGTTTGCTGATGAAAATATACTTACAATGAAGTCTAAACTATTAAGAAAACTTGTTGGTGGTATGATAACACTTTTTAGAGCAGAAGAGGCTCAAGAGGTTTACAGAAGTTTAGGTGGAAAATCCCCTATAGTTGATTTAACTAAAGAGATTGTAGAAGAGCTTAAAAATGTTTTAGATGAAGATGTTGAAGTAGATTTTGCTATGAGATACACTCCACCTTATGCAGATGAAGTTGTAGAAAAATTGAAAAAAAATAGAGTGGAAAATATATATCTTATACCTATGTATCCACAATACTCAACTACAACAACTAAATCTTCACTTGATGATTTTGAAGTAGCACTTAGATCTCATAAGTTTAAAGTGATGACTTATGAGATTAAGCATTATTTTGAAAATTCAAAGTATAATGATGCAATTATTGAGAAAATCAAAGAAAAAGTATCTAAAGAAAATAGTGAAAATTACGATTTGATATTTTCTGCTCATGGGTTACCTCAAAAAATAGTTAATAGTGGTGATATATATGAGCTACATGTAAAAAAACATGTTGAGCTTTTAAAGAAAAAACTTAAAAAAGATGGCTTTGATTTTAACAATATTCATCTTGCTTATCAATCAAAAGTTGGACCACTAAAATGGCTAGAACCATCTTTACAAACAACTTTAGAATCTTTGTTAAACAAAAGAGCCATAATCTACCCGATAGCTTTTACTGTAGATAACTCTGAAACTAGATATGAACTTAGTGTGGAATATAAAGAGATAGCTGATGAGTTGGGGTATGATGAATATATCGTTTGTGAGTGTGTAAATGCACATCCACTTTTTATAGAATCTCTTAAAGAGATTTACATTAACATGAAAAACAAATAAGGATTTTTTAATGAAAGTAGCAATATTTGATATGGATGGAACTTTAATAGATTCTAGTAAAGACATAACTATCTCAGTTAATCATGTAAGGGAAGCTAACCACTCACTAGAGCCTTTAAGTGAGCAGTATGTTGTAGAGATAATAAATATGACAAATAGAAACCTTGCAAAATTGTTTTATGAAACGGATGAGTATCTACAAAAAGATAGAGATCTTTTTGAAAAACACTATTATGATCAGTGTATAGTAAATGTAAAACTTTATGAGCATATAGAAGATGTTTTGGATGAGTTAACTGAAGATGGGATTAAATGTGCTGTAGCTACAAATGCACCAAGTATTTTTGCTAAGCGTATGTTAGAGCATCTTAATATTGTAGATTATTTTGAACATATTGTTGGTTCTGACATGGTTGAAAACTCTAAGCCTCATAGAGATATGTTGGATTTGATTTTAGACAATTACGATTATAATTCATGTTTTATGATAGGTGATAATGATAAAGATATGCTTGCTGGTGAAAATGTTGGTGCAAATACATTGTTTGCAACTTGGGGTTTTGGTGAAGCAAATAGTGAGTATAAAAATTTAAAGACTCCACTTGCTATATTATCTTATGTACAAAGTTAGATCATGATGACTAATAATATAGATTTAAAAAAACTATTTGAAGAGAAACTTGAAAATGGCAGTAAAGATCTTTTAATGCCACCACCTAGTTTTGACATCATGTGTTGTGAGATTTTAGAGTTTAATGAACTTGAAAAAAGTATAGTTGTTAGTATGAAAATGGATACCAAATGGTTAAATCCATATAAAACTATGCAAGGTGGTATGATAGCTGGTGCTTTGGATAATGCTATAGGACCACTATCTTTACTTGTTGCTCCGATAAATATGACTAAAAAGATGGAGTTGGAGTATCTTAAACCTATAACTATGGATCATGAGACACTATTTTTAAAAGCAAGTGTAATTTCACAAAACAGAAGAGTTATAAAGATAGAGGCTTGTGTAGAGGATAAAGATGGAGTTATCTACACTAAAGCATTAGCAACACAAATAGTATTGAACCCAAATTATGCAGTAGAAAACTTAAAGAAAGCATCTATCATTGCACACAAGGCACATTCATAAAATTATTGACCTACCAATAAGGTAGGCGCAAAAATTTTCTAAACGCCCCTTATGCACAAGCATAGACGCTACTTGTTGTTCCCTACTGCATAATTTGGGTTGAAAAAATAGAGTTATATATCTAACTCTATCCCTATTGGACAATGATCACTACCTGTGATATTGTCTAATATGAAAGCATCACTTAAAACTTCGCACAAATCTTCACTTATAAAAAAGTAATCTATCCTCCAGCCAACATTTTTTTCTCTTGCTGCCATTCTATAAGACCACCATGAGTAAGCATCTTCTACATCACCATGAACATATCTAAAAGTATCTATAAAGCCATTGGATACTAACTTATCCATCCACTCACGTTCAATAGGTAAAAAACCAGATTTTTTTGAGTTTGCTTTTGGGTTTTTAAGATCTATCTCTTTGTGTGCTGTGTTTACATCTCCACACACAACTATAGATTTACCATCATCTCTTAGTTTTACAATATGCTCTAAAAATCTATCATAAAAAGCCATTTTATAATCTAATCTTTCATCATTTTTTTGACCATTTGGAAAGTATATATTAAATAATATAAAGTCTCCAAAATCTTGTTCAACTATACGACCTTCATCTAAAATATCTATTTGTGGAGCAAATGATGTAGATAATGCTTTTAAATTTGAAAAAGTAGAAGTTCCTGAGTACCCTTTTTTTGCTGCTGAGTTTACCTCTTTGTTATTATAAACTTCATTTAAAGTTAAATCTTTTGGAAACTGCTCCTCTAAAGCTTTTATCTCCTGCATACAAAATATATCACACTCATCATCTTTTAACCATGCAAAGCCATTTTTGCCCTGAACAGCTCTTATACCATTTACATTCCAAGAAATAATTCTCATGTAACCTCTATATTGTTAATTTTTTGATATTATAGCAGATAGAAAAATTAAATTTTTTTTATATTTTAGAATATAAGATTAAAAAAATTGACTTGTATAATACAATATGTTATAGTGTTATATGATTAAAAATTTTAAGAATAAAGTGAGTAAAACTTTTTACCTTACAGGTAAAAGTAAAAAGATACCACCAAATATTCAAAAGGTTGCACTAAGAAAGTTAGATTATCTAAACAGTGCTGATTGTTTAGAAGATCTTAAAGTTCCTCCTGCTAATCAACTAGAGAAACTTCAAGGTGATTTACAAGAATTTTATTCAATTCGTATTAATAAACAGTTTAGAATAATTTTTAAGTTTGAAAACAACAATGCTTATGATGTAAGTATTATTGATTATCACTAAAGATGGAGAAAAAGATGATAGAATTACAAAGAGTACCAACACATCCTGGAGAAGTTCTAAAGGAAGATTTTTTGGAGCCTTTAGAGATAACGCAGACAAAATTAGCAGATGCACTGCACACTTCATTTAGAGCTATAAACGAACTTGTTAACCAGAAAAGAGGTATTACTGTTGAGATGGCTATAAAACTATCTAAATACTTTAATACATCTCCTCAAATATGGCTAAATTTACAAAATAATTATGATCTATATAAAGTATTGCAAAAGAAAAAAGATTTGATTGAGTCTATCCACTCTTTTAAAGATGTGGCATGATTTGGGATAATAAAAAAACAGTATTAAGGATAAAAATTGTTCAAAATTGCGTTAATTATTTTAATATCTACAGCATCTTTAAATGCAGGTATCAATTTTGGTAAAAATTACGATTTTACTCAAAATAAAGAGTTGAATTTAGAAAAAACTACTTTAGATGAGGCTTTAAAAAAGTTTGGTAAACCTGTTGAGAGACATCATATAAAAACCTCAAAAGGTGATTATGTGTTTTTAAGATACTACATGTCAGATATAAAGTTCAGATCAGGAAAATCAAGAGTGACTCAGTTGCAGTTTAAAAATGGTGTACTTTTTTCATACTTTTATGGTAGCAACTACAATAAAGATAATTCTGATTTTGATTATAAAAAGTCAAAAACTATAAAAGTTGGTGATAATATTAGAGATGTTGTTAAAAATGTAGGCAGACCTACAGGTAAAGGTGTTTGTCCTCTAAATACTGGTAAATTTGCTGGTTTTTGTCAAAAAGGCAAGTACACTTATGTGTGGATTTATCTTAAAAACTTTGGTTTAAAAGACAAAGCCTCTGTAGCAAATATATTTTTAGTGGGTGTAGATAAAAACTATAATGTTCTTGAAGTTAAAAGGGAAAAAAGAGATATAGACTTTATGAAAGGTTTTTAGAGTTTATAAGCTCTAATTTCTCTTTTCTACTTAATTTTTTTATAGCATACTCTCTTGAAGCAGCAGCACTTCTATTTTCTAGTTTTTCTTTGTAAACTAGAGTTAAAGGTCTTCTTATCTTTGTATATTTTGCACCTTTTTTTGAGTAATTATGCTCATAAAGTCTCACATCTACATCTAAAGCTAAGCCAGTATATAAAGTATCATCACTACATCTTAATATATATACATAATATGGTGTATTTTTCATAAATATCATTATATAATACTACAACTAAAAAGCTAGAAGGATTTGCATGAATAACACTTTAATTATCGGTGCTGGTGGGGTAGGGCGAGTTGTTGCTCACAAATGTTTAATGAACAAAGAGGTTTTTGGAAACATAACTTTAGCTAGTAGAACACTTCTTCGATGTGACATAATAGCACAAGAGTTAGACAATAAGATAGAAACAGCATGTATTGATGCAGATAGTGTTGATGATTTAGTGGAACTTATAAAAAAAGTTAATGCGGATATAGTTATAAATGTTGCTTTACCATACCAAGATTTAACTATTATGGATGCTTGTATAAAAACTAAAACACACTATCTTGATACTGCCAACTATGAACACCCAGATCTTGCAAAGTTTGAGTATAAAGAGCAGTGGGCAAAAGATAAAGCTTTTAAAGATGCTGGTATATTTGCTTTACTTGGTAGTGGTTTTGATCCTGGTGTTACAAATGTTTTTTGTGCTTATGCTCAAAAGCACTATTTTGATGAGATAGAGACTATAGATATTATGGATTGTAATGCTGGTGATCATGGTTACGCTTTTGCTACAAACTTTAACCCTGAGATAAACCTAAGAGAGGTTAGTGCAAATGGGCGTTATTGGGAAAATGGTGAGTGGATTGAGACTAAACCGATGGAGATACATTTTACACATGATTATCCTGAGATTGGTGAAAAAGAGTCTTATTTGTTATATCATGAAGAGATGGAGTCTTTAGTTAAACATATAAAAGGTTTAAAGCGTATTAGATTTTTTATGACTTTTGGTAAGTCTTATCTAAAACATATGGAAGTTTTAGAAAATATAGGTATGTTGGGAATCAAAGAGGTAAAGCATAAAGGGCAAAAAATAGTTCCTATAGAGTTTTTAAAAACATTACTTCCAGACCCTGCAAGTTTAGGTGAGAGAACAAAGGGAAAAACAAATATAGGTATTATCGCAACTGGTGTTAAAGATGGTAAACAAAGGTCGATTTACATCTATCAAATAAGTGATCATGAAGAGTGCTATAAAGAGGTTAATTCTCAAGCAGTTTCATACACAACGGGAGTACCTGCTATGATAGGGGCAAAACTTATTTTAGAGGGCAAGTGGTTAAAAGATGGGGTTCACAATATGGAAGAGTTTGACCCTGATGTTTTTATGGATGAGTTAAATAAACAAGGCTTACCTTGGAAAGTGAAAGAGATTGACATTTGATCAGATAGATACGCCAGCTTATGTTTGTGACTTAGAGTTACTTAAAAATAATCTTGAAATACTTAAAGATGTGCAAGATAGAAGTGGAGCAAAAATAATACTTGCTCTTAAGGGCTTTGCAATGTGGAGCACTTTTGACTTAGTAAACCAATATTTACATGGTTGTACAGCTAGTGGACTCAATGAAGCAAAACTTGCTTTAGAGAAGTTTGGTGGTGAGATACACACCTACTCACCAGCTTTTAAATATGAAGAGATAAGGGAGATAGCTTCTATCTCTGATCATATAGTTTTTAATTCCTCTGCTCAATTAAATAGATTTAAAGATATAGTAAAAGACACATACTCTGAAATATCTATATCTCTAAGGATAAATCCTGAGATAAGTGCTTCACCAAAAGATATATATAATCCATGCTCTCAATACTCCAGACTTGGTATAACGTATGAAAACTTTAATGAAGATGATTTAGAGTTTATAGATGGTTTTAATTTTCATGCTCTGTGTGAGCAGGGTGCAGATGAGTTAGAATTAGTACTAAAAGAGTTTGAAAAAAACTTTTCAAAATATTTTAAACACTTAAAATATCTTAATTTTGGTGGTGGACATATGATCACTAAAAAAGATTATGATATAGAAAAACTGATAACACTTATAAAATACTACAAGGATAAATACAATTTAGATATCTATTTAGAACCAGGTGAGGCAGTAGGCTTTGAGGTTGGTTATCTTGTATCTAGTGTTTTAGATATAGTTGAAAATGAAAAAAAGATTGCTATTTTAGATACTTCTGCAGAAGCTCATATGCCTGATACTTTAGCCATGCCTTACAAGGCAGAGGTTAGAGGTAGTATGAAAGATTTTCAATATAAAAATCGTTATATCCTAGCTGGAAATACCTGTTTAGCTGGAGATATTATGGGTGAGTATTGTTTTGAAAATGAACTTAAAGTTGGAGATAAAATAATCTTTGAAGATCAAATACACTACACTTTTGTGAAAAACACAACATTTAATGGTATAAATCTTCCATCTTTAGTTTTGAAAGATGGTAAAGAGTTTGAATTAGTAAAAAGTTTTGGATACAAAGATTATAAAGAGAGATTAAGTTAGAGATAAATCTCTAACTTTTTACATATTTTCCATAGCTTTTATAAGCTCTTCTGGTCTATTTGAGTATTGAATAGCATTCTCTTTAGATACAGCACGTTTTTTAACATATTCAGTCATCTCTTGAGTTTGAGTACACATTCCTGTACCTTGTTGATTAAGTTGCATTTGTGAGTAAAGTTGATGAACTTTATCTTCACGAATTAAGTTGGCAATAGCTGGATTTGTTATTAAAATCTCTTGTGCAGCAACACGACCACCACCAATACGAGGTAATAAGGCTTGAGATACAACAGATATAAGTGATGTAGAAAGTTGAGCTCTAATCTGCGGCTGTTCATCTCCACCAAAAACATCAATAATACGGTTAATAGTTTGTGGAGCAGAGTTTGTATGTAGAGTTCCAAAAACAAGGTGACCAGTTTCTGCAGCAGTTAAGGCAGCTTCAATGGTTTCCTTATCTCTCATCTCCCCAATTAATATGATATCTGGATCTTCACGAAGTGATGATTTTAATGCTCTTGCAAATGATTTAGTGTCACTTCCAACATTTCTTTGAGAGAAAAGACATTTTTTATTTTCATGAACAAACTCAACAGGATCTTCAACTGTAATGATGTGTTTAGATTCAGTCATGTTTATTTCATTTAACATAGCTGCAAGAGTTGTTGATTTACCAGAACCAGTTGGACCAGTTACAAGGATTAACCCTTTTTCTCTTTTGATAAGATCTTTAAATATCTTTTTAGCATTAAGTTCATCCAAAGATGGTATATCAGTAGGAATAATACGAAAAGCACAAGCAACAGAGTTCATAGTTTTGTAATAGTTAGCACGAAAACGTCCAATGTTCGGTAAAGGGAAAGCAAAGTCTAGCTCACTCTCCTCTTCAAACTCTTTTTTTTGCTTTTCAGTTAAGATTGAGTAAGACATCTCTTCAATCATATTTCCATCTAAAACTGGAAGGTTAAGAGCAACTAAACGCCCATCAATCCTAATCTGTGGTTCACTACCAGCAACTAAGTGTAAATCTGATGCCTTGTAAGCAACAACACTTTTAAGAAGTTTTCTAATATCTAAAGCTTGAGCCATATGTAAAATCCTTTAAGAGAAAATATTTTTATAGTTTTCTAGGTTAAAACCAACTATTACAGTTTCATTAAACTCAATAATAGGTCTTTTGATTAAGAGGTTCTCTTTGCAGAGATACTCTTTTTTACCATCATTATCAAGATTTAACTCTTTAAGTTTTAAGTTTCTGTAAGTTGTTGAGCGATTATTAAATAGTGTATTTATATCGCTTTTATTTACCCACTCAGAGATTTTATCACAATCTTGTGGATTTTCCTTAAAGTCAGTAAAGTTAAACTCTATATTTTGCTCTTTAAAGTACTTTAGTGCCTTTTTTACACTATCACAATTTTTAATACCGTAAATTTGTAACATTATTCTATAATTTTTGGAACTACAAAGAAATGATTTTCACTTTTTGGAGCATTTTTGATGATATTTTCATTAATATCTCTATCTATTTTTGGCTCATCATCTCTAAGTCTAGTGCTTTCACCTCTCATAGAAAAAGTGTCATCAACCCCACTTGTATCTAGTTCACTTAGATTATCAACAAAAGATAGTATTTCACTAAGTTGAGCTATAACTTCTGCTCTTTTTTCATCAGAGATATTAACATAAGATAGTTTTTCTAATTTTTTAAGTAATGCTTCATCAATTTTCATTATAAACCTTAATAATTTTTTTGAAATTTTATCATATAAATGGTAAAACTGAGGTTTTGAAATTTTATGATATAATTTCCACAAAAAAACTGTCAAGAGAAATTATGAATAAAAGTGTTGGTCGTCCAAAAAACTCTTTTTCACACTCAATTTTTGATGTTTATAAAGAGGATATATTAAGATGGAGGTCTGATGGTTTTGGTATTACAAAAATCATTAAACTTTTAGGCTTTGGTTCACGTCAAGGTTTATACTATTATCTT
>WFNF01000011.1 GCA_015488775.1 Helicobacteraceae bacterium | reverse complement strand
TCGTAAATCACCTTCTGTTTTTTTATCACCTTTTATTTTTCCAGTAAATGCACTATAATCCTTTTGTAGTTCATAGCTATTATTAGCATCTTTAACATAGACTAAAAGGTCAGATTTTGATTTATTGCATACAAGTATATTGGTATAAGACCATACCTATCTACACAAGTCAAACTAAGCAAAAATTAAGTAAAATACGATAAAAAAAGAGAAAAATATGGAACTTCGTTTAAAAAAAGATTTGATATAATGGTAAAAAGTGCAGTTCATGCTCAGCAACAAGCTACTAATGGACTAAAAATACTTCTAGGTAAAAACGCAATATCTCAGGTGCAAGCGGTATGGAGATTTTTAAATAATCCAGATGTAACCATAAAAGAGCTGTATGAGCCTCTAATAACACATTTAGAAAAAGAGATACCTTCTCAGTGTGATAAATATGTGCTTGCCCCATCAGATTGGTCTCATTTAGATTATAAGAAACATACATCTAAAAAAGAGTTGAAATCTGAGAAAGGAAAAGATACCTGTATGACGATAGGCTATGACTACCAAGGTATGATAGCTGTAAGTGATAGAACAGGTGAACCTATAGGGATACTAGACCATAACCTAAAAACAGCAGATAACTGTTACTCTACTTATGATGATAAGATAGATATGAATCTAACTCATTTAGAAGAGTTGAGAATTAGAACTAAACAGATGAGTGATACTCTTAAAACAGATAAACGAATTGTTAATATTGTAGATAGAGAATCAGACAGTATAGCCTTTATGAGGGGATTAGATGAAGATAATCAACTCTTCTTACTCAGAGGTAAAAACAACTCTAAAGTAGATTATTATGATAAAGAAACTGATACAACAATAAGCATTAAACAAGGAGAGTTAGCTAAAAAATTACCACTAGGAAAAAAAGTAAAACGAATAAAATACAAGAAAAAGAGTGTAACTATATTTGCAAATGAATGCGCTATAAGTATCTCAAGAGATGCTACTAAGATGATTACTAATTCTGATGGAAAAAAGAAGCTACAAAGAACTCAAGGTAAAACTTTAAAATTAAGATTTGTAGTTGAGAGATTAGTAAATGATAAAAATGAAGTTGTAGCAGAATGGTTGTTACTCTCTAATGTGTTTGATAAAGATATAGATGCATCCTCTTTAGCTAATTGGTACTATTACAGATGGAAAATAGAGAGTTATTTTAAACTACTCAAATCATCAGGTTTCAATCTTGAAGAGTGGCAACAAAAAGAACCACTAGCCCTATTTAAAAGGCTTCTAGTCGTTTCAAATGCTTGCATACTTGTTTGGAAAATAGCAAATGATGAGAGTGCAAATGCAAAACAGATACGAGACTTTTTAATAAAACTTAGTGGGAAACAGATTCAAAAAGGTGTTGTATTTACATATCCAGCACTACTGAGTGGTTTAGAGAATTATTTGACAACTTTAGACTTATTACGGCAGTTTAGTGTTGAAGAACTGTTTAAAATGAGGGATGAATTAGTTGAACTGATTGGTCTTGAGGTTTAGATTTGGTTTGTGTAGAGAGGTATGGTTTTATGGGGATTAAAAAATGGAATTTTGGTGGAGCTGTGGAGAATCGAAGTATATTGATACTAAGCTATATATAACAACATTATTAAGATGTTGTACATATAGTGTTACATAAAATAAATTTCTATTACAATATATTTGCTTTATAATTAGATACTATCTCATCTATTCTATGTGTAGATACACTCTCCTCCTTACTTTTAGAGTAGATATATACTAACACAATTGTATTTTTTATCTTGGTGTATGTAATAATTCTATAACCAGCACTTTTACCTTTATTATTAGAGTTGTTTTTTAGCCTTATTTTATATCTACCGTTGCCTAAATCAGTTCCTAGCTTTTGATTAGTTTCTAAATCATCTAGTAGCTGTTTATACTCATTAAGTAATTTTCTATCTTTTTTTAGTAACTTTCTAAAACTCTTTTTAAAAATATCAGTTGTATCAATATTCACTTTTTAACTCATCTAAAAAATCTTTAGCACTTGTTAATTTGGTTTTCCCCTGTTTAGATGCTTCAATTTCATCAAAACCTTTTTTTACATCGTTCACAATAAGTTCAGTTTTAACAAATTTAACAAAATCATTAACTAAAGTAGTTTTATCATTACCATACTGCAAAGATATAAAGCTTTCAAGTTCTGCATTATCAATTTGTATAGTTTGCATTTATAATAGCCTTAATTTTGATATAAAGAAGTATAACATAATATTGTAATTTTCGACTTAATGAAAAAAGTAGATTAAAAGCCTATATCATGGAGTTTATAGTATATTTCTGGCTATTTTAGGGGGATTAAAAAATGAAATTTTGGTGGAGCTGTGGAGAATCGAACTCCAGTCCGAAAGCACGCTACCTCTAACATCTACATGTTTAGAAAAGTTGTTTGGGTTTAATCTTGCTTCACACAGCTTGCAAAGCTACACAAGACGAGTCTCTGGGTTCATTTTATGTTCGAGACACACACAAAATATATCTACATAGGGGTTATACTTCAAATCCTACTTATCTAGAGTCCATAGGTGAAGCAGCCCGTCCTCTAAGAGGGGGTAAAACTTAAGCTACTGCTAAAGCTGGGCGATAATTTGTATTGTTTGCGTTTAAGCAAGTTGAGCCGTATAACGGAGTTGCTCGGTCCGACATGCAGTTAGAGGCTACTTGATCCCGTCGAAACCAGGTCAGCCCCATTTTTGATACGAAATTATACCAAAAAAAAGTTAATATTTTAGATAAAAGCCAAAATTAAATAAAATTTTAGTATAATTCGCAGATTTTTTTCATATAAACAGTGAATGAAAAAATATTAACAGGTATGTATCACAAATCAGTGCAACTCTCTTTTTAGGGAATAATTGTTTGATATTACCGAAGCTAACTGATAAATCTCTGGCTTTATGCCTTTAAAGGACCTTAAATGGTAACTATGAAAGACTTACTTGAATGTGGTGTACACTTCGGACACCAAACTCGCCGTTGGAATCCAAAAATGAAAAAATACATCTTTGGTGTTCGTAAAAATATCTATATTATAGATTTACAAAAAACTCTTCGTTATTTTCGTAATACATATACAATAGTTATGGATGCAGCAGCAGAAGGCAAAACTATTCTTTTTGTTGGAACTAAAAAACAGGCTCGTAACTCAGTTAGAGATGCGGCTATTGCTTGTGGAATGCCTTATGTTGACAATAGATGGTTAGGTGGTATGCTTACAAACTTTCCAACTATTCAAAAATCTATCCGTAAACTTGATGTAATTAGCGAGATGCAAGAAAATGGGCAAATTGACCTTTTAACAAAAAAAGAAGCTTTAATGCTTTCTCGTCAAAAAGACAAATTAGAAAGTTATTTCGGTGGTATTCGTAATATGAAAACACTTCCAGATATGCTTTTTGTTGTGGATGCTGTAAAAGAGCATATCTCTGTTTTAGAGGCTAGATGTATCGGTATTCCTGTTATAGCTCCACTTGATACTAACTGTGACCCAGACCTTATCACTTATCCGATTCCTGGTAATGATGATGCTATTCGTTCTATTCAACTTTTTTGTCGTGAAATGACAGCAGCTATCAATGAGGGTAAAGCTCTTAGAGATGCTCCAGCAGAAGATGAGCAAACTGAGGAAGTAGAAGCTCCTGCAGAACAAACAACAGAAGTTGCTCAAGAAAAAGTTGCAACAAAAGAAACTACAACAGAGGAAGTATAATTATGGCAGCAGTTACAGCAGCAATGGTTAAAGAGTTGCGTCAAGCAACAGATGCACCAATGATGGATTGTAAAAAAGTTTTGGTTGAAGCTGATGGAGATATGCAAAAAGCTACTGAACTTTTAAAAGAGAGAGGCATAGCAAAAGCAGCTAAAAAAGCTAACCGTGTAGCAGCTGAAGGTCTTGTAGGACTTAAAATAGCTGGTGACTTTTCTAAGGCTACAGTTGTAGAGATTAACTCTGAGACTGACTTTGTTGCACAAAATGAGGGTTTCCAAAATCTTGTTTTAAAAACTACTGAAGAAGTTTATAATACTAATCCTAGTGATGTTAAGGGTGTTATGGGTAGTGAATTTGGAACATATTTTACCCAAAGCGTTGTAAAGATTGGTGAGAAAATCGAACTTCGCCGTTTTGGAACATTAGAAGCTAAAGATGATACAGTGGCTATTAATGGTTATGTTCACTCAAATAATCGCATAGCCGTTATTGTAGAAGCAAAATGTGACAGTGCCAAAACTGCTAATGGTATGAGAAATACTTTAAAACAAATCGCTATGCATGCATCTGCTATGAAACCAAGCACTCTTTCATATAAAGATTTTGATGCTGATTTTGTAGAGGGTGAAACTAAAGGTAGAATCGAAGCTATTAAAAAAGAAAATGAAGAGTTAGCTCGTCTTAAAAAACCTCTAAAACATGTTCCTTTATATGTTTCAATGATGCAAATCACTGATGAAGTTTTAGCTCAAGCTGAAGCTGATATAAAAGAGACTCTAAAAGCTCAAAACAAACCTGAAAAAATCTGGGATAGAATCATTCCTGGACAATTAGCTCGTTTTATAGATGATAACACTACTTTAGATAAAGAACAAGCTCTACTTGACCAAAGTTATGTACTTGATGATAAGAAAACTGTAGCACAAGCGGTTGAAGAAGCTGCTAAAAAACTTGGCGGAACTGCTGAGATAGTTGATTTTATTCGTCTTGAAGTTGGTGAAGGAATCGAGAAAAAAGAGGATGATTTTGCAGCAGAAGTTGCTGCACAAATGAGTTAAAAACCTCTTTATTAGACTAAGACTTTTTGTCTTAGTCATTTATAAAGGCTTGAAATTGGCATCTTTTGAACAGCATGTAAATGTGGCAGTTATAGTTTCAGGCGTAACTTTAGTTCCTATATATGCCTCCTCTTTTGTTGATATGAATCATGCCTTGATATTATTGGCATTTGGTATGGTAGGTGGTGTTTTACCAGATTTGGATTCTGATAGCTCAAAACCTGTTCAGATTGCCTTTAGGATTTTAGCTATATTTATACCTTTAATGGTACTTCTCTCTATTGGTGTTAAATCATCTTTAAGTGTTATTTTATCTATCTGGGCAGTTTCAACAATAGTATTGAATTTTATTATATTTAAACTTTTTTTATTGATAACTAAACATAGAGGTATATTTCATACTATTCCTATGGGGATTCTATTTTCTCAACTCCTTTTTATAGTCTTAAATCACACTTTTTCTTTTACTCTTTTCTTCTCTACCGTAAGTGCAGTTTTTTTATTTATGGGTTTTATGACCCATCTTATTCTTGATGAACTATTTAGTATAAATGCACTAGGATTTCGTATCAAAAAATCATTTGGAACAGCTCTAAAACTATATGATAAAAATAATATTTTTGGTACCATAGTCTTATATTTATCTATTTTTACCTTGTATTACTATTTTCCATTTAAAGATAGTATATTTATAAAATTATATACTTCTGTTGAACATTTAACTTGTTAAAAAGGTAGCTTTATTTTGAAAAAGCAAAAAATTATAATTATCGGTGCTGGTTACGGGGGACTGAAAGCTGTTGAACAGTTAGCAAAATCTAAAAAAGCTGAGATTTTGCTTTTTGATAAACATCCGTATCATTATATGCAAACAGAGGTTTATGATTTTATAGCTAATGAGAATGATTTTGCAAAGATAACAATAGACCTTTTTACCTTTTGTCATGGGTTTGATGATAATGTGACTTTTTATAAAGAAGAAGTTATACATATAGAGACTAAGAACAAAAAAATTATTACAAATTTACAAAGATATAGTTACGATTATCTTATTATTGCCTCAGGTGCTACAACAAATCTTTTAGACTCTGTAAAGGGTTTAAAAGAGTATTCTCATGGTGTGAAATCTTTAAAAAGGGCTCTTTACTTTAAACAAAAGTTTGAATTATCACTATTTAACAAGATAGAAGAGGAGGGTAAACAGTGTACTCCTCTTAACATAGTAGTAGCAGGTGGTGGTCTTAGTGGAGTAGAGATTGCAGCTCAAATGGCATCTTTTTCAAATGAGTTTTATAAAAACAATCACTTTTTATGTAGAAAGCTAAATATAGTGATTGTTAATTCTGGGGAGAAGATTTTAAAAGGGGTGGATAATCGTTTAGTAACTCAAAGTATTAATAGACTAGAAAAACTTGGAGTTCTTATAAAAAATAGTTGTAGGGTTTCTGAGGTAAGAAAAGATGAAGTGATTCTTAGTGATAAAGAGGTTCTGCCTATTGATTTTATGATTTTTACAGGAGGAATCAAACCTACTCCTTTAGTTGAAAGTTTGGAAATGCCTAAGGATAAGAGGGGCTTTTTACAAAGTAATGAATATCTTCAATGTCTTGGTTATAGTGATGTATTTGCTATAGGTGATTGTACTTCTATAAAAGACAGCATGGGAAATTCTCTAGCTCCTACAGCTGATATATCAGAACAGATGGGTATTTTATCTGCTAATAATATTCTTTCTCTTATAGATGGTAAAAAGTTAAAAAAGCATAATATATCTTCTCGTGGATTATTGATTGCTATAGGTAGAAAATATACTGTTGGAAAACTGTTTGGATTGTACTTTAAAGGTTATAGTGCTTATATATTAAAAAAGCTAGTTGAAAAAGTTTATGCTAAAAGACTTGCTTATATATCTTATAAGGGGTGTAAAAAAATATTTTCATAAGTAAAACTTGATATAATTTCCTTATGAATTTATTAGCTGCTAAAAACTTATCTCACTCTTTTGAATATGAACTCTTCTTTAATGTCTCCATGGAACTACAAAATGGTGAAAGTATTGCGATTATTGGTGTTAGCGGAAGTGGTAAGTCAACACTTCTTCATCTTTTATCAACTCTTTTAAGTTTAAAAAATGGTACTGTATCTATTTTGGGTGAAGATATATCAAAAATGAGTAAAAAAAGATTGGCAGAGATTAAGAGGAGGGTGATTGGAATAGTTTTTCAGTCACACTATCTTTTTAAGGGCTTTAGTGCTTATGAAAATCTCGAAGTTTCCGAATTACTTTCAAATCAAAAGATAGATGAAGAACTGCTTAAAAAGTTAAAAATAGATGAATGTATCAATCAAAAGGTTGCACAACTCTCAGGTGGTCAGCAACAAAGAGTATCGATTGCTAGAGTTTTGACTAAAAAACCTCAGATTATTTTTGCAGATGAACCAACAGGAAATCTTGATAAAATTACAGCACATGAGGTGATGGAGCTTTTCTTTGAATATATTAAAAATGTGAATGCTGGACTTATTTTGGTAACACATGAGGAAGATTTAGCATATAGATGTGATAAGGTATATAAACTTGAAAACAGAGAGTTAAAAAGGCTGAAGTAGTGAGTTGGGCTTCAATTTTTACAGATAGATATATAGTAGGCTTTATACTCCTTTTTTTTCGTTTTGCGTCTTTGTTTGTATCCGTTCCTATATTTTCTCATCAAAGTATTCCAAATAGTATAAAAGCTTCTT
>WFNF01000010.1 GCA_015488775.1 Helicobacteraceae bacterium | reverse complement strand
ATTAAGAGTTTCATCTTCTACATTTAACTCTTTAGTATCTTCCTCTTTTAGTTCAGATTCATCTTGAGTTATTTCATCTTCAAGCAAGTCATCTAATTTATTTTCATCTGTATTAAGAGTTTCATCTTCTACATTTAACTCTTTAGTATCTTCCTCTTTTAGTTCAGATTCATCTTGAGTTATTTCATCTTCAAGCAAGTCATCTAATTTATTTTCATCTGTATTAAGAGTTTCATCTTCTAAGTCTGTGTCTAAATCATCAAGTATTGCATTAATATCATCAATGTTTTGAGTATTTATATCTTTATCTTCTATCTCATTTAGATTTATATCAAGTTCATCCGAATCGTTTATATTTTCATCTTCTAGTAAGTCTTTTAACTCATTTACATCATCTTCATCTAAAATATTTTTTTGTTCATTAGTGTCATCTTCAGATAAAATATCATCAAGTTCATCTAATGATAACTCATCTTCATCTTCATTTTCAAGAACAATATCGTCCAATGAAATATTCTCATCTTCAAGATTTAGCTCATCTTCATCTAAGTTATCTAAGTCGTCTAAGCTTAAAATCTCTGTCTCATCATTATCTATATCATCTAACTCTATTATATCGTTTGAAGGGACTTCATCTTTTACTTTTAAAGTTGATGCAGTATTTGTGAAAAAATCAACTAAATCTGTAGGTAAAAAAGGTTTATTGATTACATTTTTATATTTTGGGGGAACAGAAAAATTTTTATGAGCTAAAAATAGTATCTTAGTAGAGTCTATAAGTTCAATATTTAATGAAGCATCATTTGTGTAGATGCTGTCATCTATTATAAGTAAATCAGTAGTATCTTTTGTGATTTCACTTAAACTTGAAATGATTTGAACTTCATCGCCAGTTTTATTTGCACTGAGTGTAACTAGCTTACCTACTACTGGGTTGTCATTTAGAAGAGTGATTTTCATTTTATATCCTAAGTGTGATGATTTTTAATTATTATATCAGATTTTTTTTAAATTTTAAAAAAACATTTGCAAAGCATCGTATGCTTTAGCCATTTGTTGCCCTAATATATACATAATAGAGGCTAAAATAGCAATTATTACAGTAAAACCAACCATTATCTTTATAGGAAAACCTATGACTAGAAGGTTAAATTGAGGCATAGTTTTCATAAGCATACCAAAAATTATATCCATAAGCCATGATAATGCAGTAATTGGAAAGGCTATCATAAAGCCTACAACAAACATATTTCCTCCTGCTTTCATTATATATTCGCCATAAGATGGTGTAAAATAAAAACCACCAAGAGGTATTTGTGCTAAAGATTTATCCATATACATAAGCATCCAATGGTGTAGATCTAACTCAAAAAGTACCATCAATGCTATTAGAGATAAAAATTGAGATATGATAGGCATAGAAACGCCAGTTTGTGGGTCAATAGCGCTAGCCATAGAAAACCCCATCATAAAAGATATTTGTCCACCAGCAAATGTTATAGCGTGGTATGCAAGTAGTAAAACCGTTCCTATCAAAATTCCAAAAAGAAATTCACTTAGTATTGCAATTATTAAGTTTGGAGTTGTAAGTTCAAAAGTTATGTCAGGAGCTATAGGAAAAAAGAGTATAGCAAGCAAAAAAGCTAATCCTGCTTTAATATTCATAGGAATACGCTGATGAGAAAATATAGGTGTAGCTATAAATAGAGCAGCAAATCTAAAAAATAGTAATATTAAAATTACAACATTATATTCATTAAATATCTCAGCCCACTGCACTTTTACTCTATCTTACTTTACTTTGGTTAAATTATAGTTTTCAAGTCTATATACTTTATCGCACCTAAAAGCAAGATCTTCATCATGTGTAGCCATAAGTAAAGCCGCATTATGATCATTTATATACTTAAAAAATATATCTATAACTTCACTTGCATATTGTTTATCCAGATTTCCTGTTGGTTCATCTGCGAAAATAATATCTGGTTTTTTTGTTAAAACTCTTGCAATAGATACTCTTTGTTGTTGACCACCAGATAGATGAGTAACCTTTTGATCAATAACAAAGTCTATGCCTAACTCTTTTAATAACTCTTTATCAATATCATTTTTAGTTAATATAGATGCTAATTCTAGGTTCTCATAGGCTGAAAAACCTTTAAATAAATAGTGTTGTTGAAAAATAAGTCCTAACGTGTTTTTCCTAAGATTAATCATCTCTTTATCTGCTAATGAATATATATCTTTTTTATTTATATTTACAACACCATCTTGTGGTTTTAGTAGAGATGATAATATATGCATTAAGGTAGATTTCCCACTACCACTAACACCAATAATAGCACAGCTTTCTTTTTGGGCTAAAGATAGATTGATATCAAAAAAAAGTTTATAGTCGAATGAGTGAGATAAATCTCTTGCTTCAAGTAAGTTCATAAAGAGAATTATAGTAGAAAAAAGTTTTAATTAAAGTAAAAAGGGATGTTAGGCTTTCACCTAACAAAGAGTATGACTAATTATGCCATTTGAGCTGCAACTTCTTCAGCGAAATTGTCAACTTTTTTCTCCATACCTTCTCCAACTTCGTATCTTACGAAAGCTGAAATTTTTGCAGTTCCACCAGCTTTTTTTGCTGCCGCTTCTACTGCTTGTGCTACATTTAGTTTTTCATCTAAAACATAGTTCTGATCAACTAATGCTAGTTCTTTATCTAAAGTAGTGTTATCAGCAATATATCTAGCTAATTGCCCAGGTACAATTTTGTCCCAAATTTTTTCAGGTTTACCTTGCTCTTTTAATGTAGCCTTGATTTTTTCTTCAGCAGCTGCCATAACTTCGTCAGTTAATTGAGACATTGAGATATATTCAGGTACATTTTTAAGAGGTTTTTTAAGACGAGATAACTCTTCGTTCTCTTTTTTAATCGCTTCAATACGACCTTTAGTCTCTTCAGCAACAAAAGTAGCATCAAAGTCATTGTAAGATAGTGTTGTTGGTTTCATTGCAGATGCATGCATTGCAACAAATTTAGCAGTTTCAACCATCTTTGCAGCAGTAGCAGGTGAGTCACATTCAATAGCAACGATAACACCTTTTCTAGTATCTGTATGAACATAAGCATTAACTATAGTGTTCTCATCAGCAACTAAAGATGTAAATCTTCTTATGTCAATTTTTTCACCAATTTTAGCAATCTCTTGATCAAGAACATCTCCATAGTTTTCACCATCAACTGTTGTTGCACGAAGAGCTTCAATACTTTCATCAGCACATACATCAGCTTGTGAAACAGCTTTAGCAACTAAAGCTTTAAATCCATCATTTTGAGCAACAAAGTCAGTTTCAGAGTTAACTTCAATCATAGTAGCTTTTTTGTTGTCATCAGATACTTTAATACCTATAGAACCCTCAGCCGCAATACGGTCAGCTTTTTTAGCTGATTTCGCAACACCACGTTCGCGTAACCAGTTTTTTGCTTTTTCCATATCTCCATCATTTTGTGTTAGAGCTTTTTTACAATCCATCATTGGTGCATCAGTTGCCTGACGCAATTCTTTTACCATAGAAGCAGTAACAGCAGCCATGATTATGCTTCCTCTGTTGTAGTTTCAGCTGGTGCTTCAGTAGTTTCAGCAACCTCAGCAACTTCTTCTTCTGGTTGTGCAGAAAGTGCTCTACCTTCATTTATAGCAGCAGCCATCTCTTTACAGAAAAGTTGAATAGATCTGATTGCATCATCATTACCTGGAATACCGATGTCAATTAAGTCAGGATCACAGTTAGTGTCAAGTGGAGCAACAACAGTGATACCTAGGTGTCTAGCTTCTTTAACTGCGATATGCTCTTTAACTGCATCAACAACAAAAAGGATATCAGGAAGAACTTTCATATCTCTAATACCACCAAGGTATGCTTCAAGTTTAGCTTTTTGACGAGTCATCATTAAAGCTTCTTTTTTAGTTAAAAGATCCATTTGACCTTGATCTTGCATATTTTCAATTATGTCAAGTTTACGGATAGATTTTTGGATAGTGTTATAGTTAGTTAACATACCACCTAACCATCTGTTATTTACATAAGGCATATTACAAGATTCTGCTGCTTCTTTAACAGCAGTTCTAGCTTGTTTTTTAGTTCCTACAAAAAGTACAGTTTTACCTTCAGCAGAAAAATCAACCATTTGTTGGTAAGTGTTTCTAAAAAAACGTAGTGTTTTTTGTAAATCTATAATATAGATGTTTTTTCTTACACCAAAAATGTATTTTTTCATTTTTGGATTCCAACGACGTGTTTGGTGTCCAAAGTGAACACCACATTCTAATAAATCTTTCATAGTTACCATAATAACTATCCTTTAAATTGTATTTTACAAGTTAGCTTCAATGTCATAAACAATTTCGACTATTTTTTCAGTCTGATTGCACTCGTAATAATTTGACACTTGAGACCTTTTTTTTGACATCTGCCAAAACAAAATCGCGAAATTATATAAAAAATATGCTTAAATATTTCTTGATAAATAAAAAGTGTTACTTATTTACATTCAATTTATTTTTAAAACTCTTTTTTACTATGATTAAACATTTTTTATAAAAACTTATCTGATAATCAAGTACATTAAAATAATACCGCAGAAGTGTGTTAAGTATTACAATTGGAGATTAAATGAATAGAGTTTTATTGGCAGCATTGGCTACAGCAGCATTAGCTGGAAATGCGAACGCAGCATCTTTATATGATCGTTTTATGGAATTAGAGACAGAGATGAAAGTATTACAAACAAATATGGATGAACTTGAGGCTCAAAATATTGTCTTGCAAGATAAAATTTTAGCAAAAGAAGATGGTTCTTCTGCAGATGAAGATGAAAAAGATGATGATAAAGCTAAGTCTAAAGACGAAGATTCTGATGATGATGCTGATGTTGAAGATGACGAAGATTCTGATGATGATGGCAATGTTTCAGATGATGAAGATGATGACGATGACGATGAGGAAGATTTTCAAACAGATACTGAAGATGCCTTAGAGATGTTTGATAAACGTATATCAACTTTAAACAAAAATACAACTGGGAATCATCTTAAATTTGCTGTAGACTATAGGTTTAGTATTGATAATCTTAGCTATACAATGGCTGGTGACGGTTCAGATGTAGGTAGTAAAGTTGATAAATATAAAAATGCTGGTGTTCTTAGCAATAGGTTGTGGTTAAATATGAGTTGGCTTGCAACTAAGCATCTATCATTTACGGGACAATTAGCTTACAATAAAACATATGGTGCAAGAAGTGGCGCTGGTTCTTATGCACCTTTTGAAAATTTTGATTGGATAGCTAGTGAAAATCCTTATGATGATATAGTAAGAGTTAAAAGTGCATACTTTTTTTACAGAAATGATACTTTTTTAGGTGCTGGAATACCTTGGACGTTTAGTATAGGTCGTCGTCCATCAACAAATGGACATATTGTAAATATGAGAGATGATGATAGATCTGCATCACCTATGGGGCATAATATAAATGTTGAGTTTGATGGTTTAAGCTCAAAATTTAGTTTTGATTCTTTAGTACCTGGTATGTATATTAAGTTTTGTGCTGGTCGTGGTGGCACAAATGCTAATCCTAGATTTTTTAGTTTAGATACAAGTAGTGGAACTGTTAATTCAACTGCTACACCTTATGCAACAAATAAAAATGATGTGCAAAATATAGACCTTGGTGGTGCAATATTTACATTATATAATGATGGTGTATTTAGTTTAGCTACTCAATACTATTATGCAGCTAATCTTATAGATGCAAAATTTAATCAAAGTGGTAAGCTTGATGGTTTTGAAACGGTAGGTGGTTTACATGCATTTACTGGTAACTTAATAGTTTCAGGACTTGGCGGCGATAGTAGTGATTTCTTGGATGACACAACATTTTTTATAAGTGGGGCTTACTCTTTAACAGATCCAAAATCTGATAAAGCTATGCTGTATAACCAAATAAGTGCAGGTAGTGGTTATGAGACAGGGCTTGCTAAGGCTGGATACTCTATTTGGACTGGTGTTCAAGTTCCATCTTTACTTAGTGAAAATGGTAAATGGGGAGTTGAGTATAACTACGGTTCAAGATATTGGAGATCTGTAACATATGGTGAAGATACCTTAGTTGGCTCAAAACTTGCAACTCGTGGTTCTGCTTATGAAGGATATATGACAGAGTATCTTATAAAAAATATCTTTAGTCTTCAAGTTAGATATACATATATAAATTACAAATACACAGGATCAAATGGATTTTTTGGTTCAACAAGTGGAACATCAATTAAAATATCTGATTTAGATAAAATTTATAAAAATACAGGTTATGAAGCATATAACCCAGCAAACACAGTTAGTACTGCGCAAGATATACGTTTTTACTTACGTTATAAGTATTAGTTAGTTCCATATAAATTAGATAGGTATTAGTCTATCTAATTTACCTCTCTTTAAAATTTTATTTTTTATTCACTAAGCAGTTTCTATATTTAAAGCATAATGCTAATACTACTTCCTTAATAAAACTTTAATAAAACCTTAGTTATAATTCGCCTCCATTTTACTTTTTCGACACAACAGTGAATATTTATATATGAAATCACTTTATATACAAGTATTGGCTAGAAAGCTAATTTTTTAGCCTAGGAAATTTAATTTGCAAATGACAATCGGAGCTTAATATGAAAGTTCGTGCTTCAGTAAAGAAGATGTGTGATGACTGTAAAGTTATCAAGCGTAGAGGAATTGTAAGAGTAATCTGCAAAAACCCTAAACATAAACAAAGACAAGGATAAACATGGCTCGTATAGCTGGTGTTGACTTACCTAAAAAGAAAAGAGTAGAGTACGGTCTAACGTACATCTACGGTATTGGCTTACATACTTCACGTCTAATTTTAGACGCTACAAGTATTGATTACAATAAAAGAGTTCATGAACTGAATGAAGATGAAATTGCAAAGCTTGCAATTGAAATTCGTGAACAACACATGGTTGAAGGTGACCTTCGTAAGAAAGTTGCAATGGATATTAAGGCACTTATGGACGTAGGTTCATATAGAGGTCTTCGTCACCGTCGTGGTCTTCCAGTTCGTGGTCAAAAGACTAAAACAAATGCGCGTACTCGTAAAGGTAAGCGTAAAACTGTTGGCGCAGCGTAAGGATTGATTGATGGCTAAAAGAAAAGTTACAAGAAAAAAAGTAGTAAAAAAGAACATATCACGTGGTATCGTTCATATAGCTGCATCATTTAACAACACATTAGTAACTATTACTGATGAGATGGGAAATATGATTGCATGGTCAAGTGCTGGTAGTCTTGGTTTCAAGGGTAGTAAAAAATCTACTCCTTTTGCTGCACAACAGGCTGTTGAAGACGCTGTTGAAAAAGCTAAAGTTCATGGAATTAAAGACCTTGGTATTAAAGTTCAAGGTCCTGGATCTGGACGTGAGACTGCAGTTAAAGCTGTTGGTGCCATAGAGGGTATAAGAGTTACATTTATGAAAGATGTTACTCCTTTACCACATAATGGTTGTCGCGCACCTAAGCGTCGTAGAGTATAAGGGAGTTTAGATGGCAAGATATAGAGGACCAGTAGAGAAAATCGAAAGAAGATTCGGTGTTAGTCTTAACCTTAAAGGTGAACGTCGTTTAGCAGGAAAATCTGCTTTAGATAAACGCCCTTACGCTCCAGGACAACACGGTCAACGTCGTAAAAAAGTTTCTGAGTTTGGTTTACAACTTAATGAGAAGCAAAAAGCTAAGTTTATGTACGGTATTTCTGAAAAGCAAATGCGCGCATTATTTAGTGAAGCAAAAAGAAAAGATGGTAATACAGGTATTAACTTGATTATCTTAATTGAGCAAAGACTTGACAATGTAGTTTACAGAATGGGATTTGCATCTACTCGTAGATTTGCAAGACAATTAGTAAACCACGGACATATTCTAGTTGATGGTAAACGTGTTGATATTGCATCATACAGAGTTAAGCCAGGGCAAAAAGTTGAAGTTCGTGAAAAATCAAAAGCTAATCCACAAGTAGTTAGAGCTTTAGAGCTTACTAACCAAACTGGTTTAAGCCCATGGGTTGACACAGATGCTGAAAAAGTATTTGGAATTTTTACTCGTTTACCAGAGCGTGAAGAAGTTGTTATCCCTGTTGAAGAACGTTTAATCGTTGAGCTTTACTCTAAATAATAAGTAATAAAAAGGCACTGCAAATGAATGACATTAAAACATCTCCACTTCTACCAACAGAATTTGTTGTAGAGCAGATAAGTGAAAACGAAGCTAATATAGTAGCAAAGCCATTTGAACCTGGTTTTGCTGTTTCTTTAGCTCATCCACTTAGACGTTTTCTACTAAGCAGTTCAGTGGGTTACGCTCCAATCGCTATTAAGATTGAGGGTGCAAAACACGAATTTGATTCTGTACGTGGTATGCTTGAAGATATCTCAGATTTTATTTTAAACTTAAAAGCTATCCGTTTTAAACTAAATGGTGATCTTGAAAGTAGTGAAGTAGAGTACTCTTTTACAGGTCCTTGTGAAATCAAGGGTAGTGATTTAGTAAGTGAAGATATTGAAGTTGTTACTCCTGATGCTTTTTTAGCTACTCTTAATGAAGATGCAACGCTTAACTTTTCTATTAAAATTAATCAAGGTATTGGTTATATGCCAAGTGAAGATATCAGAGATAATCTTGACGAAGGTTATATAGCTCTTGATGCATATTTTACTCCGGTAAGATCTGCAAAATATGAGATAGAGAACGTACTTGTTGAAGACAATCCAAACTTTGAAAAAGTTATTTTAAACATTGTTACTGATGGTCAAATAACTCCAGTTGATGCATTCAAAAAATCTTTAGAGGTTATGTATGCTCAACTTGCTGTGTTTAACTCAGAAGTAAGTGTTCAAGCGACTCAAAGTATTGAGAGAGTTGAAGATTCTGTTGAATTGAAAAAGCTTACTGCACGTATAGACGATTTAGGTCTTTCTGCTAGAAGTTTTAACTGTTTAGACAGATCAGAGATTAAGTACATTGGTGAGATCGCTCTTATGAGTCAAAATGATCTTAAAAATGTTAAAAACTTAGGTAAAAAATCTTACGAAGAAATTGTTGAAAAAGTTTCTGAGTATGGTTACGCTGTAGGTGCAGATTTAGCAGCAGATGTTGTTGTTGCACTTAAAAAGAAAATAGAAGCTGAATAATAAGGAACTCCTATGAGACATCGTCATGGATATCGTAAACTTAATCGTACTAGCTCACATAGAGCTGCACTTTTAAAAAACCTTTCAATTGCATTAATTGAAAATGAAAAAATCGAGACTACTCTTCCAAAAGCTAAAGAGCTTAGAAGACATATCGAAAAACTAATCACAGTTGCTAGAGTTGGTGATTCTAACTCTCACAGAACTGTTTTTGCTGCTTTACAATGTAAAGAAAGCACTAAAAAGCTTGTTAATGAACTAGCTCCTAAATTTGCAGATCGCAAAGGTGGATATACTAGAATTATTAGAACAAGAATTCGTCGTGGTGATGCAACTACGATGGCATACATAGAACTAGTTTAGTTCTTTGTCAAACCCAAGTTTTAATTTGGGTTTAAGTGGGTTTCCCACTCTAAATATTTTCTACATATAAATCCTACTACAAAAGATATTTTAAATGAATCCAAAAATTGGTTTTGGTACCTATAGAATTACCTCAGAAGATAATTTACATATTGAAGCATTAAAAAGAGCAGTTGAATATGGAGTTTGTTATATAGATACATCTACAAACTATATGAATACTACAAGTGAATCTGCAATATATGAGTTATTACAAAGATTAGATGATAAAAATATAGATAATTTAAAAATCATTTCAAAAGCTGGTTACATTCAAGGTACACTTTTAAATGAATTTAAAAATAAAAATAAAGTTTATGAAGATGTAGTTGAATATCAAGACAATTTATGGCATTGTATAGACCCTTGGTTTATATCTGATCAGTTGGCCTCAACACTTCAAAGACTTGAGGTAAAGTCTATTGAAGCTTATCTTTTACATAATCCAGAATATTTTTTGCTTGATGAAATAAGCAAAGGTACTAGTCGTATTGAAAGACTAGATGAGATGTATGAAAGAATTTTAAAAGCATTTATTGCCTTAGAGGGCTTTGTTAAAGAGGGTAAAATAAACTCTTATGGTATTAGTTCAAACTCTTTTGCTCTTGAACAAAATAATGATGCTTTTCTACCTTATGAAGATTTATGTGATATAGCTCAAAGTGCAGCACAAAGTGTTGGGGTTGAGCATAATAACTTTAAATATATACAAGTTCCATATAACCTTTTAGAGAAACAAGCTAAAAGTGCTCTATCGTGGGCAAAGGAAAATAATCTTAATACTATGGTTAATCGTGTTTTCAATGCTCAATATAATAAACAAATGTATAGATTATGTAAATATGAAGAGCCTAGAGATTATTATAAATACCTTAATTTATTTTTAGAGATGGAAGGTTCGAAAGAGCTAGAAAATGTTATAAATCTTGTTAGAAGTTTAGACGAGCATAAACATAGATTTTCATTTGTTGGTGATATTGAAGCTTTTGTCAATACTCAAGTTTTGCCGTCTTTAAAAACTATTATTTCTAAGCTAAGTGATGATGAAAAAAGTATGATTATTGACTCTTTACTCATATTTTTAGAGATATACACTCATATGGTTGCATTTGAATCTTACTTAGCTACATCTCAGACTTTAGCACAGTTCTTTAAGGATTGTGATAAGACTCTTCAAGAATGTGCCCTAAAATTTGTTCTTGATGATGCCGATGTAGATATAGTTTTACTTGGAATGCGTAAAGTTTCTTATGTTGAAGAAGTTAACGCTTTTAATTTATGAGAGTGTAAGTAAAATTTAACTATTTTATATTATTAATTTAATAAAAATGAGGAAAGACAATGATTCCATTTAGTGATGATGAACTATTAGAACCAGTTAAGGTTGTGATAGATAAGGTAAGACCAAATCTTGCACTTGATGGTGGAGACATAGAATTTATAGATGTAAAAGATGGGGTTGTATATGTTCAACTTCGTGGTGCTTGTATAGGTTGCTCAAGTAGTGGTACAACTTTAAAGTATGGTGTTGAGAGAGCGCTTAGAATGGATATCCATCCTGAGCTTAGTGTGATTAATGTACCTGTTGGTATGGAAAATCAATTAGACAAATTACAATAAATTAACGAATATAAAATATAAATTAGATATAGGAGCTATAATGACAAGTAAATTTAAAACTTTAGCAATCGCTTCTAATAATTTTACAAATGCAGATTATGAAAGTGCACTAAGAGCTTATGCTGATGTATTAAGGGATTTTCCCCATTCAAAAGAAGCTTACAATGGTGCAATATTAAGTGAAATGGCAATGAGTGGTGAAGATGCTGCTGAAGCTTTGTTTGATTATTATGAAGTTCTTAAAAGTGAAAACAAAGAGGATGCAGATTCTATAATAGGTGAAATTTTAAGTTCACTCGATGGTAGTATGGCAGATTTGGGTTCTATATTTTCAGACACTTTAGCAGATAAATTAGAGTATGAAGATGGTATTTTATACCAAGATTTTAAAGATATAGTTTCAAAAGAGAATAATTTTAAAACTATTTTTGAAAATATAATGTTTTCAACTAAGGTTATTATAACTGATAAAGATGATTTTATAGATTTCTTAGAATCACTGTTGGAAAATAATTTTAAAGAGATGGCTATTAATTATATCGAGGGTGCTTTATCTGTTTACCCTAATGATAAAAAAATTAGAAATTTACTTAAAAAATTTAATCAAAGTGAGATTACTTGAAAATAGAGTTAGGATTAGATGAGTATAGATATGTATCTGAAAACTCTAGTGAGTGTGATGAAAACTGCGCATTTATAAAAACTAAGTTGAATTCTAGATATGAAAATGATGCAAAAGAACATGGTTCTAAAATTATATCACCTAAAGATATAAAACATTTTTTTGGTTTAGATAAAATTAAAATTATCGGTATAACTGGAACAAACGGAAAAACTACTACTGCTTCTGCTATCTACTCTATGCTACTTGATTTAGGCTATAAAGTAGCTTTTCAAGGAACTCGTGGTTTTTTTATGAATGATGAAGTTGTTGAAGGAAAATCTCTTACTACACCAACACTTTTAAACTCTTATATCCATATATACCAAGCAGTTCAAGCTTCATGTGATTTTTTCATTATGGAAGTTAGCTCCCATGCTATTGTTCAAGAACGTATAGAAGGTATGCATTTTGAGTTGAAAATTTTAACAAACATAACTCAAGATCATTTGGATTACCATAAAACTTTAGAAGAATATATAGCTGTTAAAAATTCATTTTTTCAAGATGACTCAAAAAAACTTATAAATCGTGATGAAAGTAAGGCAAAATACAAAATAAGTAATGCTTACTCTTATGGTATTGAAAACCCAGCAACATATAAAGTTATGGCTTACTCTATGAATGATGGTTTAAGTGGAATCATCTCTAATTTTCAAGATCATGTACCATTTATAAGTGAACTTCATGGTTTTTTCAATCTTTACAATATGACTGCTGCTTTTGCTGCAACGCATCTACTTACAGGGCGTAAATTAGAAGAGATAGCTGATGTTATGCCAAATTTTGCTGGAGTAAGTGGTAGAATGGAAAAAGTTAGTACTAGACCATTGGTTATAGTAGATTTTGCACATACTCCTGATGGTATGTATGAGATACTAAACTCACTAAAAGAGAAATCTATAAGTGTGGTTTTTGGTGCTGGTGGAGATAGAGATAAAGATAAACGTTCTAAAATGGGACAAGTTGCTTCAACTATGGCCAAAAAATTATATATTACTTCTGATAACCCAAGAAATGAAGACCCTATGGATATTATAAACGATATATTAAGTGGTATAAAACATCAAGATAATGTAAAAGTAAACGAAAATAGAAAAGATGCTATAAAACTTGCTTTAGATGAGTTGGAGGATGATGAGATTGTTTTAATCTTAGGTAAGGGTGATGAAACTCACCAAATTATCTATGACAAAAAGATCCCCTTTGATGATAGAGAGATAGTTAGAGAGATTTTAAAGATAGATTAAATATAATCCTATAAAGGATTATAATGAAAACTTTACTACTCTTAGCACTTTTTCTTACTCAAGTTTTTGCACTTGAGAGCCTACCCAAGCATCTGCCTTATTATAAACACTCCAAAGAGATAGATCTACATATAAATTATGGTTTAAAGATTGAGCCACACTATCAAAGCTCAAAACTAAAATTTTTTAAAGGTAGAGACAATTTTAATATAGCCTACAAAATATTTAAAGTTAAAAATCCCAAAGCTAGTATAATTATTTCAAGTGGTAGAACTGAGGGGATGATAAAATATAAAGAGCTTATATATGATCTAAATATGCAAGGCTATAATATATATATATTTGATCATAGAGGGCAGGGATTTTCTACAAGATTGGATAAAAAACATAGAGATATGGGTGATGTTCAAAATTTTAATTATTATGTTGATGATTTAAACTATTTTGTTGAAAATATAGTAAAAAAAGATAAACATAAACATCTTTTTTTACTTTCACACTCTATGGGTGGTGCTATATCTGCTTTATACCTTGAAAAGTATCATGACGTGTTTGATGGTGCTGTTTTAAGCTCTCCAATGCTTCAAGCAAAACTTATAAGTAGAAGTGCATCTAAACTTTTTTGTTCTATTTTGTCTTACGATAAAAAGTCAAAATACTCTAAGTATATACAAGGAAGTGGAGATTACGAGTTTATAAATAATTTTGATGAAAATAAAAATATCTATACTCACTCAATGTTAAGATATTCTATAAACGAAAATGAGTTTAGATTAAATAAAAACGCAAGAGTTTCAGGTCCAAGCATCAGATGGGTTGTTGAGTCTTGTGAAGCTAGTGCAAAAGCTGTAGAAGAAGCATATAAAATAAAAACACCTATTTTACTTTTACAAGCTGGGGATGATAATATAGTAAATCTTAAACCTCAAGATAAATTTTGTAAAAATGCTAATGGATTTTGTCATGGCTATAAGGTTGATGGCGCAGAACATGAACTTTTTATAGAACAAGATAAATATAGAGATAAAGCTATAAATGCAATTTTTACTTTTTTTGATTTAGTTTTAGATAAGTAATATATCTTTTTACTTTTATCTATTTTATAGTTGAATAATATTATTTATAAAATCTAATGAGACAGCTAGAAATAGTGTGATAGATCTATTTAAAAGTATTACAAGTACTACGACAAATCCATAGAATAGATAGTTTACTAGATATATCATGTGTTTTATACGCTTGATATATCTTAACCTTAAATCTTCAATTTACATAAAAACAAAAGCAACACAGTTATATCATCTGCTATAATTCGCTCAAATTAAAATTAAGGGATTATAATTATGGGTGTACCTCAACCATCTTTTTATATATTTAAATGTCAACAAAGCTCACCTCCTGGGATGCCAAAACCATCTTGTGTTAATCCACAAACTCAAGATCTTTTTCAGCACTTAGCTCAAACTTTGATGCAAAAAGGGATTATTGGAACTGTTCAGCCTATACAAACTGGTTGTTTAAACCGTTGTAGTAGTGGTCCTGTTATGTTAGTTGAACCAGGTCATGTTATGTACACAGGTTTAGATAAAGATAAAATTACTCGTATTATTGAGGAACATATTATTGGTGGTAATGTAGTTTCTGAGTATGTTATAGATGATGAACTTTGGGATACAGCTATATCTCCATCAGATATGATGAAGCAGATGGGTAGATAGTTTAATAAACTAAAATGTAAAATCAAATTTTATGATTTGGTTTTATGTTCTTTTTTGCTATAATTCCGAAAAATATTTATATAAGAGATATATATATCATTTTTATAAATATTTAAAAGGGTAAATGTATGACTATAGAGATGTTATATAGTAAAATTCATCGTGCAACTGTAACAGATGCAAATCTTAACTATGTTGGTTCAATAACTATAGATGAGGAGCTTTTAGAGGCTTCAAAGATGCGTGTTGGACAAAAAGTAGAGATTTTAAACATAAACAATGGTGAAAGATTTTCAACTTACATTATACTTGGTGAACGTGGAAAACGTGATATCTGCTTAAATGGTGCAGCAGCAAGAAAAGTTCATAAAGGTGACAAAGTTATCATAGTAGCTTACGCAACTTATGATGAAAAAGATTTAGAAACTTACAAACCTTGTGTTGTTCTTCTTAATGATGATAACAATATTGATGATGTACTAGAAGAGATATAAAGGCTTTTAATGTTAAATGGTATGGACATGGGTGCAATGGGTAAAATGCTTGAAGGACTACAAGAGAATGCTCAAAAGCTAGAAGATGAGATGAACTCTAAAACTTTTAGTGTCAAAAGTGGTGGTGGTGATGTTGAAGTGTCTATAAACGGGAAAGGTGAAGTTTTAGATATAAACATAGATGACTCGCTACTTGAAGATAAAGAGTCTTTACAAATTCTACTTATGTCTGCTGTTAATGATGCCATTAAAATGGTTGAAGATAACAAAAAAAACTCAGCTATGGGTATGCTAGGTGGTATGAACCCTTTTGGTTCTTAAATAGATATGAAGGCTTTTGTTTTAGTTTTAATCACAACTTTAGCATTAGCGTGTCCACAAAACAACTCTAACACTTGTTCTAGTAAATTTAATAAAACTGTAAAAAAATCACAAATTCCTATATCCAAAACGCAATCAATACTAATATCTTCATATAATCAAAAAGAGTATATTAAAAAATCTGACTTGCTCTCAATCTATCTTATAAAAAGTACAAATCCAATATATTACAAGTTAAGTTTTAAAAAACATTTTACTAACACTTTTACTAGAGGTGATATAAGTATTAGGACAGATAACTGTTGTTACTTGAACTCTTTACAAATTAAAAACTATACTCTTAGTAAAAATATTTTAAAGTATTTTTTAGATGTAAAAAATAAAAATGTTAATTTTGCAGATGCTGGTTTTAGGGTTAAAAATATAAATAACAAAATTATAGTAAGTAGTGTGGATTTTGCTTACAAAAACTTAAAGATAAAAGTTGGCGATGAGATTCTTTTTTATGGTAAAACTAAAATTAAGAGTGTTGATCAGTTAAATGAATTAGTGTTATTAAGTAAAATAGATTCAAGGGTGGTTTGGAGTATTAAAAGAGCATCTAAAAAGCTTATATTTTCATCTATATTAGATAAAAGAGTTGGTGGTTACTCAAAAAGTGATACTTACCTAGAAAGATTTGGTTTTAATCTTAATCAGAATCTTGTAGTAAAAAATGATATAAATAGATACTCTATTAAAAAAGGTGATAAAATTTTAATGCTTAGTGAAAAAAGTGTTAAGTCTCAAAATGATATTAGAGAGGCTATTTTAGTTAAAGAGGGTAAAATATCTATATTAATATCAAGAGACTCCTTTGAGTTTTTTGTAAAGGTAGAAATTTGAAAAAAATACTTATACTCATAGTTTTATTTAGTTTAAGTCTATTAGCTAAAGAAAATCAATATATTGGTTTAATCGCATTTGCAAACCAAAGTTTTATGTCTCAAAATATTGCCATATATGATGGTGCAAACACTAAAGAGAGCTTAGATCCTCTTTTATATGGTGCAAAAATCAACCTTGGTGTAGTCGCAAATGGAGGGATTCGCTCTGTTTTTACTTACTCAATCTCTAAGTTTAATTCTGCCGTTTTCAATAAAGCAAGTGAACAAGGTAATGATAACTTTATACATGAATTTGGTTTTGAGGTGATAAAAAGTATGAAACCCAAAGATAGCTTTGACCCATTTTTTATGGTAGGTTTTGAATACGGTTTTACTAGAATTGATGGTTATGTTCAAGATGATGCAAATGTTTTTTCATTAAAAGCAGGTAGCGGTATATTTTACAGAATGGGTGCTTTTGAGTTACAAACAACTGTATATTATAAGTGGAGAAATTGGGGTAATTATAATCTTGATCAAGCTCAAACAACAAATGTAACTCTAAGTGATCACAATATATATGTAGAACTTGGGATTAACTTCCATTATTAGGTTAAAATATGTTAAATAAATTTGAATTTTTTTTAAGTACAAATACAATAGTCTCTAAAAGCATTCATCCTCACTATGAAAAAGCATTAAATGAGATGTTAAAAGCTGGTGGTAAGAGATTTAGACCTATGTTGCTTTTAAATGTTGTAAAGGCTTACTCTCCACTTTTAGTTAAAAACGCGATGAGTGTCGCTTACGCTATAGAGCTTTTACATACATACTCACTTATACATGATGATCTTCCATCTATGGATAATGCTGACCTTAGACGCTCTATGCCAACGCTTCATAAAACTTATGATGAGGTAACTGCTATACTTGTTGGTGATGCTTTAAATACTTATGCTTTTGAAGTTTTAAGTGAAACATCTTTTAGCGATTCAACAAAAATTAAGCTTATAAAGTCTCTTAGTAAAAATGGTGGTCTAAATGGTATGGTTTTAGGCCAAGCTATAGATTGTCATTTTGAAAACACACCCCTTAGTGTAGATGATGTTAAAACTTTACATAAAAATAAAACTGCAAAACTTATTGCTAGCTCTTTAGAGATGGGTGCTATAATTTCAAATGAGATTGATTTAAGTAAAAAACTTTACAAATTCGGACTTGATTTAGGATTACTATTTCAGATTCAAGACGACATCTTAGATGTTACTCAATCAAGTGAACTAGCAGGAAAGACCACAAACAATGATGGGGATAAAAACAGCTTTATAAATATTATTGGCTTAGATGATACAATAAAAGAGGCTAATGAGTTAAGTGAAAAGATAGAACTAGAGTTTAACTCTTTTGATCAAAGATTAAAAGATACTCTTTCACCACTAATTACAAAATATATAAACAGACACAAGGATTAAGATGAGTACAGATATGCGTCAAAAAATGGCAGACACTATTAGATTTTTAGCAGCAGATATGGTTCAAAAGGCTAACTCAGGTCACCCGGGCGCACCAATGGGTTTAGCAGATATAGCTGTAGTTTTAAGTGAACACCTAAAACATAATCCAAAAGAAACATCATGGTTAAACAGAGATAGACTTGTTTTTTCAGGTGGTCATGGCACAGGACTTATATATTCACTTTATTATCTTTGGGGTTATGGTTTAAGTTTAGATGATTTAAAAAACTTTCGTCAACTTGATTCAAAAACACCAGGTCATCCAGAGTATGGACACACTAATGGTATAGAGATAACAACAGGTCCTCTTGGTCAAGGTGTTGCAAATGCAGTTGGTTTTGCAATGGCTAGTAAATATATGGGACATCAACTTAACTCAGATACTGCAAATGTTATTGATCATAATGTTTACTGTTTATGTGGTGATGGAGATTTAGAAGAGGGTATCTCTTATGAGGCTTGCTCAATTGCAGGTCACAATAAACTAGACAACTTAGTTATGATTTATGATTCAAATAACATCACTATTGAGGGTTCAACAGATCTTAGTATAAGTGAAGATATTACTAAGCGTTTTGAGTCTCAAGGTTGGGATGTTGTAAGCATAGATGGACATAACTTTGAGCAGATTGATGAAGCTATAGTAAAAGGTAAAAAAGCAGATAAACCATTTTTAATTATAGCTCATACTATTATAGCTAAGGGTGCAGATAAGTTAGAGGGTACACATCACGCTCATGGTGCTCCATTAGGTGATGAAGAGATAGCTACTGCAAAAGTAAAAGCTGGTTTTAATCCTGAGCTTACTTTCCATGTAGATGAAGATGTTCTTTTTAGATTTAGATGTGCAATAGAGGAGGGTGAGTTAGCTCATAAAGAGTGGTTACACTCACTTAAAACCTTACCACTTTCAGAACAAAATGAAGCTTTACATGCTTATGAAAATCCTGATTTTAGCAGAATTCAATGGCCAAGTTTTGATAAAGCTGATGCAACTAGAAATACAAATGGTAAAATTTTAAATGCAATCGCTAGAGCAATTCCTGGTTTTATAGGTGGTAGTGCAGATTTAAGCCCATCAAATAAAACTGAGTTAAAAGATATGGGAGTTTTCCCTAAGGGAAAAAATATCTATTTTGGTATTAGAGAACATGCAATGGCATCTATATCTAATGCTATAGCTCTTTATGGAAATTTAATGCCATTTACAGCTACATTTTTTGTTTTCTCTGACTATTTAAAACCAGCTGCTCGTATAGCATCACTTAGTGGTATTCAGCAGTTTTTTATATGGACACACGATAGCATAGGTGTTGGTGAAGATGGTCCAACTCATCAACCTATAGAACAACTTTCTCAATTTCGTGCACTTCCTAACTTTTATGTTTGGAGACCAGCAGATGGAAGTGAAAATGTTGAAGCTTGGAAAACAGCAATAGAGATGAAAAAATCACCATCAGCTTTTGTTCTTTCACGTCAAGGCCTACCTCTTTTAGATTCACCAATTAAGGGTGAAATATCTCAAGGTGGTTACCTTTTAGCACAAAGTGAAAATGCAACTTATACTATTATGGCTAGTGGTTCTGAAGTAGGTGTAGCACTTGAGGTTAAAAAAGTTTTAGAATCAAAAGGTATTGGTGCAAATGTAGTATCAGTTCCTTGTTATGATCTTTTAATTGAACAAGATAAATCATACATAGACTCTATCATAGCTCCTCAAACTAAAAAAGTTGCTATTGAAGCTGCTCGTGGTTTAGAGTGGTATAGACTTGCAGATGAAGTTATAGCAATGGATTCTTTTGGTGCATCTGCGCCAGCAGGACAACTTTTTGAAAAATTTGGTTTTAGTGCTGAGTCAATAGTAGCTAAAATTTCGTAAACTATCTTGTATCTTAATCAAGCTTCAATACATGGAGCTTGATCTTTTTTTTAAATTATCATTTTATTTTTATTTAGTTTTGAGTTATAATGTTGCTAAAAAAGTATATCTATGAATAAAAACTCCATTTTACGTATTTTTCAAGGCGAAAGTGCTGTTGGTGTCATTTTAATTTTGGCAACTATATTTGCAATGTTTATTGCTAACTCACCTTTAAGCTCTAGCTATAATGACCTAATGCAAACTTATGTATCTATTACCGCAGGATCTTTTGTTTTAGCTAAACCCTTACTTCTTTGGATAAATGATGGTCTAATGGCAGTCTTTTTCTTCATGGTTGGTTTAGAGATAAAGCGTGAGGTTATGGAGGGTTCATTAAACTCTTTTGACAAACTAGCACTTCCAGCTTTCGCGGCTGTTGGTGGTATGATAGTTCCTGCTCTTATCTTTACATTTTTTAATTATGGAGATGAGGGAGTGATGCAAGGTTGGGCAATTCCTGCTGCAACAGATATCGCTTTTGCTCTGGGGATACTTTCCCTTTTAGGACCTCGTGTTCCCACATCTTTAAAAATCTTTTTATTAGCTTTAGCTATCATAGATGACTTGGGTGCAATTTTGATTATTGCATTTTTTTATACATCTAACCTATCTTTTAGCTCTCTAGGTATAGCTGGTGCTTTAGTCTTAGTTTTAATATATATGAACTATAAAAATGTTTTAAATAACACTGCTTATATTTTAGTTGGAATACTTTTATGGACAGCCGTCTTAAAGTCAGGTGTTCATGCAACTTTAGCTGGGGTTATTTTAGGTTTACTTATACCTTTAAAAGGAAATCAAGACTCTTACCACGCACTAGAACACTCTTTACATAAACCCGTGAACTTTTTTATACTTCCCATTTTTGCTTTTGCAAATGCTGGTATAGCTTTTAGTGGAGTAGGGGTAAAAGACTTAGTAGATAACCTAACTTTAGGTATTTTATTTGGATTATTCTTAGGTAAACAGATAGGTGTCTTTTTATTTTCTATGTTAGCTATAGTTCTAAAATTTGGGAAACTTCCTGAAGGGGTAGGATTTATAGACCTATATGGTGTGTCTGTGCTGTCTGGTATAGGTTTTACTATGTCACTGTTTATAGGTTCATTAGCTTATGAATGTACGGGAGATATATGTTTTGACGTAGTTGATGAGCGTTTGGGTATAGTTTTAGGATCTCTTATCTCTGGAATTATTGGTTTTATTATACTTAAACTAAGATATAGATGAAAACTGCATTAGTATTATTTTTAATTCTAAGCACTTTAAAAGCGAGTGATATAAACGGTTCAATAGTTAAAGATCTTACAAATGCAAACATAAATGCTATTTTAGTTTTTAATTCAAACGATACTTTAAGTACAGGTCGTTTTAATTTTAAAAATATAAATGCAAATATGAACTTTTATGGTGTTCCCTTTATCTTTCAACTTGATGATTTTAGTGATAATGTAAATATCTTTTTTAAAGGTAGTGCTGCTTACGCTGATATGAGAGAGGATGTAAGCTCTGGTATTGTTCCAGACAATGCTGCTATTGTTTCATATTTCGGATCACTTGGAAGTGGGATTAGAGTGCATAACTCTTATGGCTTTTCAATGTTATTTGGTTTTGAACTTATATACTCAAGGATGAAGCTAGATGTCATAGATTATGATGGGATAGATCCAGGAATAATAGAGAAGTTTTTTAGCTCATTTAATGAAAACCTTACTTATAAAATTGGCTTGAACTTTATGTATGAAAAGAAGTTTAAATATGTAAAACCATATGCTAGTTTATCTTTTTATAGATACGATACCAAGTCAGCATTTAGCTTTAATGATATTTTTAACTTCACAAATCAGTCAAATTCATTTAAAATGAGATTTGGTGCAGAGAGTAGTCCCTACTTTAGTTATAAAAAGTTTGATTTTACAGTTGAGGGGTATGGTGAATATGATATTATTTCTGGTTCAGCTTCGCAAATCTTAAATGTTAATGACTTTTATCTTATTGGTAGTACTTTTTATGCATATACATCTGATTATTTATTTGGTATAAGTAGGATTTATTTGGATTTCTCTAAGTTAAAAGGTTCTGGTGTAGAGGGGGTAAATATAGGATTTGGTGTTACTTTGCATTTTTAGGAATAAATATTGCTTAAAATATATATGTTTAAAATATTATTATTAACTTTTATCTCTATATCGTTTTTTTCTTGTTCAGATGACCCACTTGCACCTGTACCACCTGTGTATAATGTAAAAGTGTATGCTTTAGCTCCTGTTTTAGAAGCTAGAGTTGAAGATGCTAGTGGTAAACTAGCTTTTCAAACCAATCTTTCTAAAAATATATATACATTTTCATCTAAGCCAAAATTACCGATAAAAGCCTTGTCTAACGGTTCTAGTGCATATATTGATGTAGATTATGATGGCAAAAAAACTGCTAATGATGTAGTGTTTGATGAGATTTTATATACAAATTCTTTAGATGTAGCTAGTGAGATAACAACTTTGCTTTTAGCCTCAAGTGAACTAAATAGCTCAAATATGGAGTTTAATCAAACTCATTATGATCAAAATATTGCCAAGTTAAAAAACTACTTTAATCTAAATAATAGTGATATACTTGAAAAAACACCATATGATGCTAGTAGTAAAAATGCTAGTATATTGAGCGATACCATATTTTTAGAGTTAAGGTTGAATGATTTTAATGCTAGTGATTATGATGGTTTAAAAAATCGTTTTAATTTTATAGAAACATTTTTTACATCTCATCTACTAGGCTTAGATGTCAACTCTAGTGCTAAGTATCATGCCAACCTTGAAGCTTTAGAGATGATAGATGCTTCGTTTTTAAAAAGAATAGAACCAAATTCTATGCCATTTATTCACTCTTTTTTAAACTCTACTTATACAAATGATATTACCAATATAAATGATAGCTCAAAATTATCAAATCTTTATAATGATGATAATTTGGCATATTGGGGTATGAGTTTAGATAAAACAAATAACTTGGCCTATATAGCATCAGGTAAAGATGGTTTAGATGTTGTAGATATAGCAAGTGCATCAGCAAAAATTGCAAATGCGAAAGATACAAATGATTCTAGTTTCTCAAATGAGGTTATCTATACAGATAAAAAAGTAAGTAGATGTATATTTGTAGCTGATCAAGAAAGAGGGATTAATATCTTTGGTACACCTCTTAACTCTTTAACAACTGTGGATTCATTAACTCTTAGAGGTGCTTATAGAGATGATATAAATGCATCTATAAGCTACGATATGGAGTATATAAGAACAAACACTGATATAAATAGCTCAAGCAGTTTTAATCTTGAGCGTTTAGTTGTTGCACAAGGTGTTTTAGGTTTAAGAGTTATAGATGTTAAAGATATAGAGTGTAATACAAGTGTAAGTTTTAATGCAGATGATTCTGTATTTAAACAGAGTATAGGTAGCGATGTTAGAAGTGTAGCTGTATCTAGTAATGGCAAGGTTGTTTATATAACAGATGGTGTTAATGGGATTAAAAGCATAGATATATCTGGTTCTAGTGCTATTGAGCTAAACTCAACTGTTCTTAATGGTAATGAGATAGCTTATGATGTTCATTCTACTCCACACTCTAACTCCATATATGTTTCAAGTTCAAAAGGTGTTCAACTATTTCAAAGTGATGATAACTCAAAAATGTTGTTTCAATCTTACTACCATACAGAGGGTGCAAGAGCAAATGACTTAGGTGAAAATCTTAAAGTTCAACTCTCATCAAACTCCAAGGCTCTTTTTATTGCAGATATTAGTGGTGGATTAAAGGTTTTAGATATAAGTAATTCAAAAGAACCTCAACTTTGTGGAGTGGCATACTTTAGAGGAGCTAACATACAACAACCATCAAGTGTAAGAGATATAAAACTTGTAGAAAATGGTTCAACTAAAGAACTTTTTATAGCAAATGATTCGGTAGGACTTATTAAACTTGATGATGCTAGAAGTGTACTTTTTAATCATTGTAAAAACTTACTAGATTAGAGGTTTAAAGTTTCATTTTATGATATAAAATGTATAATGAAATTATATGAAAGCTATAAATTATAATATAATCACATTAGTATTAAAAGTTATATTTCCCATTGTATTGGCACTTCTTGTTATAGGATATACTCTTTTAAATATATCTATAGATGAAAAAAAAGAGATAATGAAACAAAAAATAGATATAAGTGCTAAGCTTATATCTGCCGTTGCTATATTTGATAAAAAATACTCGTTAGAGCATGATTTTAATTACTCAAGTAGTGATGCAAGTATCTCACAAATTGATCAAGCATTTAAAAATGTGGATTACACCTCAACACAAACTAATTTTATCTTAGCAAATAGGGTAGATTATAAAATCATAATCTTAACATCCACAGTAGATGAAAATATGCTTTATAATGATGAAGCAGTTAAACTTTCTTTAGATGGTAAAAGTGGAAGTTTGGTCTATAAAGATAATAATGGAAAAAAGATTTTTGCCCTTTATCAAGCTATTAAAGGTACTTCTTGGGGTTTAGTTGTAAAACAATCTTTTAGTTCTTTTTATAATGCTTTTTATTACGCTGCACTTAGTATGTTTGTATTTATAATTTTACTTATAATTATTTTATATATTTATATATTGCTTGGTGAGAAAAAAAGGTTAATAAATGAAAACAAGTATAAAACACATATACAACTTATTATAGAGAGTACAGATAATTGGTACTGGGAGATAGATAAATTTGGTATTTACAGATACTGCTCAAAGCAGATAAAAGATATCTTAGGTTATGAAGTTTATGAAGTACTAGGTAAGAGTCCATTTGAATTTATGGATAAAAAAGAGGCTACAAGAGTTAGTGATATGTTTTCTGAGATACTTGAGTCAAAAAAAGATATAGTAAATCTTGAAAATCAAAATTTAACAAAAGATGGAAAGGTAAAGTATTTTCTTACAAATGGTAAGCCTTTTTATGATGAAAATGGTGAGTTTTTAGGCTATAGAGGTATGGATAGAGATATAAGTCAAGAGAAAAATGATATAGAAGTTATAAACCAACTTGCCTATTATGATACATTAACATCTTTACAAAATAGATATATGTGTGTGAAAACTATTACAGATGAATTGCTGTTATGTAAAAAATATAAAAGAAAAAGTGCACTTTTGTTTCTTGATTTAGATAATTTTAAAATTATTAATGATTCTATGGGGCATACTCATGGTGATGCTGTTTTAAAATTTTTATCTAAGCGTATTAAAAAAAGTATTGGAGATATTGCTTATATAAGTCGCTTTGGTGGGGATGAATTTGTTGTGTTATTTCATTCTAGTATAGATACAACCTTACATGACCTAGATAAAATCACCTCAAAATTGATTTTAGATATAAATAAACCTTTTGAGATTGATAGTATAAATCATCAAATTGGAGTTAGTGTTGGTATAGCATTGATGCCAGATCATGGAAATAGCGCTGATGAGTTAGTAAAACATGCAGATAGTGCTATGTATAAAGCAAAAGAAGATGGAAAAAATAACTATTATTATTACAAAGATGAGATTCAAGATGAGGTAAATGAAACAATAAATATGAAGTGTGACATTCAAGAAGCTTTTGAAAATAAAGAGTTTGAACTTTACTACCAAACTCAGTATGATGTAGATGGCAGATTTATTAGTGGATATGAGGCTCTTGTTAGATGGAATCATCCAAAAAAAGGTTTTCTCACTTCCAATCAATTTTTACCATATATCGTTAAACTTGGCTTGAGTAAAACTCTTGATAGATATATATTTTTAGAGGCTTTAGAAAATGCTAAAACATTTTTTGATATCTATAAAACTCCATTTAGAATATCTATAAACTTGAGTGCAATTAGTTTAGAAGATGAACTTTTTATATCTAGTATTCAAGAACTCATCAATGAAAATGCTATTGTTATGAGTGCTTTTACCTTAGAGATTACAGAAAGTATGTTAATAAAAAATACTAATTATATTTTAAATGTTATAAATAACCTTAGATATAGGGGTTTTAAAATATCTATAGATGATTTTGGTACAGGTTACTCCTCTTTAGATTACCTATCAAGATTTCATTTTGATGAATTAAAAATTGATAAATCTTTTATAGATAAAATATTAAAATCTAAAAAGGATAGAGATATATGCTTCTTTATCGTATCATTGGCTAAACTTTTAGAGGTTACTGTAGTTGCAGAGGGTGTAGAGGATGAAAACACACTTAAAGTTTTAAAAGATTGGGATGTTGATGTTATACAAGGTTATATTTACTCTAAGCCTAGTAAGTTTGATCTTTTAGATGTATAATTGCAAAAAAATTAAGGTGTAGTTATGAGTGAACTAGATTCATACTTAGAAGATATTGAAAATTATGAGCTACACCCCTCTCAAATAGCTTCACTACTACAAGATTTAAAACAAGACGAGTTTGATCAGTATGTTAAAAAACTTCCAAATGAAATTTTAGGAGATGTTGCACTAGAACTTCCTGATAGATTTTTTGGTGATATAGTTAGCTCTAAAAGTGTTGATGAACTTAGAGTAGCAGTTAGTGAACTTGAGAGTGATGATCAAACTGACTTTATGCAAGAGCTTGAAGAGGTTGACTCTGATGTGGCAGAGGCTGTTTTTGATACACTTGATGATAGTGATAAAGCAGAAATCTTACATCTTAAGCAGTATAATGAAGATCAAGCAGGTGCATATATGCAGTTGGAAGTTTTTTCAGCTGTTGAGGATGAAAAAGTGCATGACGCAATAAAAAGATTTGCTACTTTAAGAGAGTTGGGTGAGTTAGAAAATATTCAAAATCTTTTTATTACTGATCAAAAAAGAAGATTGAAGTATGTAGTTGGTCTTGATGATCTTTTAATATTTGACTTTGAAAAACCTTTTAAAGATATTATTGAAAATCATAAAGAAAATTTTGAACCTGTTATTGCTAAGGCTACAGATGAGATACACGGGGTCGTTCATACTATTGAGGAGTTAGACTTAAACTCTATACCCTTAGTGGATTCAAAGGGTGTTCTTCTTGGTCGTATTACAAGTGATGATGTGATAGATATTATTAATGAAAGAGCAACTGAGCAGATGTATAATCTAGCTGGTGTTGATGATGACGCTGAGGAGGATAATAGCATTTTAAATGCTGGTAAAAAAAGAGCTCTTTGGTTGAGTGTTAACTTAATTACGGCAATTTTAGCATCTTTAGTTATTGGTTTGTTTGAAAACTCTATACACTCTTTGGTTGCATTAGCTGTATTAATGCCTATAGTTGCCTCTATGGGTGGAAATGCTGGTACTCAAAGTTTAACTGTTGTTGTAAGACAAATAGCCTTGGGTGAGATTAGTACAAATGATGCATATCGTGCTATAAAAAAAGAGTTTATCATTTCAGTAGGTAATGGCTTGATTTTTGCACTTATTATGGGTATCATAGCGTCATTATGGTTTGAACAAGGGATGCTTGGAGTGGTTATCGCCATTTCTATGTTAGTGAACCTTGTTTCAGCTGGCTTTTTTGGGGCTTTTATACCCCTGGCTTTAAAAAGATTACAAATAGATCCAGCTATTGGCAGTACAGTTATTTTAACTACTATTACCGATATTGTTGGATTTTTTAGTTTTTTAGGTCTAGCAACCATCATTTTACTTTAAGGATATTTACAAATATATGGATCTTCTGATTCTCTACTTTTCCCTAGCTATCGGGATATCATTTTTATGCTCTATTTTAGAGTCTGTTTTACTGTCACTCAATATGTCTTACATCTCTGTTTTAGAAAAAAGTAACCCAAAAGCTGGGAAACTTTTACGTTATCATAAAGAAAATATAAATAAATCTATAGCAAGTATTTTAATTTTAAATACCATTGCCAACACTTTAGGTGCAGCGGGCGTTGGTGCTCAGGCTGCTGTTGTTTTTGGTTCAGATGTCGTTTTTTTAGTATCTGTTGTTTTAACTTTTGCAGTTTTATTTTTATCTGAAATTATTCCTAAAACTATTGGAGCAGCTTATTATAAAGAATTAGCTCCACTTGCTGGGTATTTTATTCAATTCTTTATATGGATTACTTACCCTATAATTATTATTACACTTTTTATTACAAATAGAATCTCCAATGATAAAGATGGTCTTAACTCTTTAAGCAAGGCTGAACTTTTAGAGAGCACTTTAATGAGCGAAGATGAGGGGATTTTAGATGAACAGGAGAGTGATGTTATAGAAAATGTTTTGCTTTTACGCGATAAAAAGATTAAAGATATTTTAACACCTCGCTCTGTTGTTTTTGCATTAGATGAAAATATGTCTGTAAAAGAAGCAGTTGAAGATAAAAGACTTTTTCAATTTTCAAGAATCCCAATCTTTGATGGTTCTATAGATAATATAACAGGTATAGTTCTTACAAAAAGACTTTTTAAAAATGCTTTGAAAGATGATACTAGGGTTTTAAAAGATATATCGTATGAAGTTTTTACTTTAAATGAAAATGTTCCCGTTTCAAAAGCTTTAAATCTATTTATTAAGAAGAAAGAACATATGTGCTCAGTCGTAGACTCTTATGATCAGACTGAGGGTATAGTTACTTTAGAAGATTGTGTTGAAACCATTTTAGGTGTAGAGATAATGGATGAGAGTGATAGTGTTGAAGATATGAGAGAGTTTGCAAAACAAAAAATGAAATCAAAAAGAAGAGAGTAATATATGGATTATATAAAGATACTTAAAGAGATACAGTCTGAGATAAGTTCTTTATATACTAAAGGTGAGGTTGCATCTTATATACCTGCTTTAAAAGATGTAAAAGCTGATGATTTTGCTATGTCATTAACCCTTATGGATGGTTCTTATTATAGTGTAGGAAGTGATGATTTAAAATTTTCCATACAAAGTATCTCTAAAATATTTTCTTTTACACTTGCTTTAGAAACTTACTCAAAAAAGATTTATAAACGCTTAGGGGTTGAGCCAAGTGGTGACCCTTATAACTCTCTAGCTCAACTTGAGTATGAAAATGGTATACCAAGAAACCCTTTTATAAATGCTGGTGCAATAGTTGTTATGGATGCGCTAATCTCTAACTTTAAAGATACAGATATAACTTTTAATGAGATACTATCTTTTATAAAAAAACTCTCAGACAATAAAAATATAAGTTATGATCAAATAATAGCTGAGTCAGAGATACATAGTGGTTATAGAAACTTAGCCTTAGCATCATTGATGAAAAGTTTTGGAAACCTTTCTCACGATCCTAGAACTGTACTTGAAACATATTTTAAGATGTGCGCCATTAAAATGACTACAAAAGAGCTTTCAAGAAGTGTACTTTACTTAGCAAATGACGGATTTGATCCAATAAGTGGTTTTAAAGCAACAAGTGAGCAAAGAGCAAAAAGAATAAATGCTTTAATGATTACTTGTGGTCACTACGATGCAAGTGGTGAATTTGCTTTTAATGTTGGCTTACCTGGAAAAAGTGGAGTAGGTGGGGGCATAGTTGCAGTCGTACCAGATAAAATGGGCATATGTGTATATAGCCCCAAGTTAAACAAACAAGGAAACTCACTCATAGGCACAAAAGCCTTAGAACTTTTTACTACAAAAACTGGTTTGAGTATATTTTAACTATTTTCTAGAAGTAATTGTTGTAAGAACTCTTTGTTAAACCAAAAACATTGTTTAACTATACTATTTCCAAGAGCATCTGTATCTCTATCATCTGAATCTCTTCCATGTGGTCTCATATGTATTTTAGATGTTTTAGACTCTTTTGATAAACTGCTAACTTCTTTATAGCCTTTTTTTGACTTTACTGGAACTTTATTTGTTTTACAATAACCATTAATAACTTCATCTTGATATTGTTCCCACTCTTTTTTTATATTTTGTTCCTCTTTAGTCGATGGTGACCAAAAAAAAGCTTTACCTAATATTTTTTCATCTAATGTAGAATCTTTTTTAATTGAATAAACTGGAATAAATAAAATTTTATTTAGGTACTCTTTAAATGTTGATTCTTCCCATTGTTCTAGTATGAACTCTTGAAGTTTCATAGTTGGAAAAGAGATAGCTTCAAAAGGATATTTGTCTGTAGTTTTGATTGGCATAGTTTTAATAATAATCCCCAATTGTTCAAACTCTTTAATATTTGAGTTAACACTTTTAAAGCCAATAGACTTTTTAATTATAGTTGCAATTTGATTTTTACTTCTACTATTGATATTAAGTGAAAAAATACTTGAAAGTTCTTCAATAGATTTACCTTGATAGCTATTTATTTTATTTAAAATGATATTTTCAAATTTTTTAAAATCATTAATTTGTAAAGAATCAATTATTGACTCGTATTTTACTTTTTCATTAAGTTCATTCCAACGTTGATTTGTAAATGACTGCTTTAAAGAAAAAGCTCTTTTTTTAGCTTCATCACTATACGTTTGTACTGGTTGAGGAACTAAGTCTTTTAACTTACCATTTTTATCTTTTCCACCACTTCCGCTTGTACTTGCAGCTAATATTTTAGATAAACTTTCACTTAGTTCATGAGCATAACCATCTTTTACTTTTTTTTGTACATTTAACCAATCATGTTTAATTATAAATTCATTATTTCCTTGAGTTAGTTCCCATAAGTCAACTTTTTTTATTTTTGAATTTACTATATTGTCTTTATCATATAAAAAGTAGATAAATAAAACTTTATTGAGCTTTTCTTTGGCGTGAGATTTATTCCATGTTTCTTGTACAAGTTTTCTATAATCTATACTACAAACTTTTGTTCTTTCTTTAACTGTAATTTTTGTTTTTTGTTGGACTAAAGGTATTATCTTAAGCTCTATTCCTGCTTTATCAAAGTCAGGTTCAGGAGAATTATTTGGTTCAATATCAAACCAATGCTTTTCAATAATTTTTCCTATATTTCCTTTGTCTTTTAATTTAAAATTTATTTCATAAGGGGAGGTTGTAAGAATGTTGTCAATTGTTTTTCCAACTAACTTATTTGCATATTTAACAATTGAGTCTATATCTGTATTGTCATAATTTTCAAGTAAACTCATGGTTCTACCTCTTTTAAAATAGTATTTCCTAATCTCTCTACTATCCCTACTACTAAGGCGTTTCCCATTAAAAAGGCTCGTTTTGTATCAGTTACTCCTTCTGTATGTTTATCAGGGAACATATTTAACCGTTCTAGTTCAATTGGAGTTAGTCGTCTATATTTTCCATTTATTTGAACAACATGCTTAAATCTAGATGCACTTGCTCCACCCTCACCAGTTATAATAGTACGAGATGGCTTATTTATACAATCAGGGAATCCCATTGAACCTTCTGAAAATGTATATTTATGTCCAGTAGTTTTGTGTACCCTCTCAATTGATTTTTTGCCTTTTTGATACTTCCATTTTTCTAACTCATCATCATTTATATAAAACTCTTTTGCAACATTTTTTTCATCTTCTAAAAAATCTCCCAATACAGAATATTGACCATCATAATCAACTTCTATTTTAGAACTATAGTAAATACCATCTATCATATAACCTGTTTCTAAAAAAGCATTATTTTTAGGAGTTTCTTTATTAAAATTATTTGTGATATCTACTAAGTCATCACTTAAATTATTTGTAATGATTTTTGTTTCATCTATACTTTTAATAGGAAAAGTTTTTGCAAATATACCTTCTTTATCTAGATTTTTAACAACAGAATTATTTTTTAAATTATTATAAAAATTTGTATCTTTTTTTGAAGCAAAAATAAATACTCTTCTTCTTCTTTGTGGCATACCATATTCACTAGCATTTATAACTCTCCACTCTACTGCATATCCAAGAGAATTTAGTGAGGATAAAATTATTGCAAAATCTCTACCTCTTTGACTAGCAGGTGATTTTAATAATCTATCGACATTTTCTAGTAATATGTATTTTGGAGCTTTATCATTTTTTTCTTCTAGTATTCTATATATTTCCCACCATAAAACACCTTTTTTACCATTAATCCCATGAGAATTTTTTAGTGTACTTGCTACTGAATAGTCTTGACATGGAAATCCACCAACAAGCATATCGTGATCTGGTATATCACTAACTTTTACTTTTGAAATATCTTGATTTGAGTGGTTAAAAGATCCAAACTGCTTTTCATATATTTGAGAAGCATGCTGAATTTTAGTGGAGGGTTCCCACTGATTGCTCCAGACAATATTAAAATTATTTTTTTTACTGTTTGCCTTTTCAAGACCTAGTCTAAAACCACCAACACCAGCAAATAATTCAATGGTCTTTATATCGCTATTTTGTGTTACTGGTATATTCATGGATGTTTGTTCTTTCATTATATATTCTAGACTAAATAAATTTGGGAATCTCATGATAAATCCTTATAATTAAAGAGTTTATCATAGAGTCTATTCTTCTGTGTAAAGCATGTCAATTTGCAATATTTTTATAATGAAATTATATCAAATATCTAATATAGCTAAGGTTAAATCTAAATTATTAAATATCTAAAAAACTAAGCATTTTTATCATAGTGTTATAGTTTCTTGATGTAGCTATAATTCCTAATTTTTTTTCTAAAAAGTTGTTTGTAAATTTTGTTTTTCCAGCTCCACCTACAAGATTTAAAAATATAAAATCATCATATATTTTTATAGTATCTTCTTTATGGTTCTTATCAAAAGTTATAATTGGTTTTTTACCCTTATATAATGAAAAATAGTAAGATTTTTTATCTTCATTTACGCTAAGTTCTTTAACT
>WFNF01000009.1 GCA_015488775.1 Helicobacteraceae bacterium | reverse complement strand
GCACTAGGAGTAAAAAACTCTCCTCCCTTTTTACCTGCATCACTTGCAAAGTGAGATATAAGATACTCGTAACTGTCTCCAATAACATCATTACCACTAAGCTGACTGGGTCTTAAATCAAGTCTGCTGTCACTAAAATCTTCAAGTAGGTGTTTTAGTATCTTGTTTCGCTCTTTTGTTCTTCCAAGCATAGTTTCACTATTGAAATCTACATTTCTAAAAACACCCTCAAGCTTCTCTTTATTGTCCTCTTCAATTGCCTCCAAGATTTTATTTATCTCTTCACCAAGGCTCTCTGACTCTTTATGTTTTAGTAAATACTCAAATGTGCATTTCTCATCAAGTTTAAATTTTTCTCGACTTAAACTCTTTTGGATTCTATCTTGATTATCTCCAAGTTTAGCTTTTAAACTTCCGAGTTTTTCTCTATAAAAATCAGATAAATATTTAACAAACAACATAGTAAGAACATAGTCTTTATACTGTGAGCTATCCATCTTACCTCTAAATGTATCACATGCTTTCCATACAATAGCGTTGATTGTTTCTTGAGTTGTTTTGCTCATTTAATTGCTCCATCTTCTAATATATTGTTAAATACCTCCAAATAGTATTTCTCTTTCTGATTCTTCAATTCATCAAGCAAATCTATCTCTTTATTTGCTAAGTCTAAAAATTCCACTATCTTTTTTTGTTCTTCTAAAGATGGAAATTTTATCTCTAAATCTTCTAACTCTTTAGTTTTAATCATATTTATAGCCGTACCAGTTATAAAACTATTTAATGCTCTTTTTACAACTTGTGAGTTTAGGTAGTAAGTTAAAAATTTACTATCAACACTATCACTATTTACTCTTATAGTAGCCACAAGTGATGGGATAAGTAAATCAGTATTATCTTCGTCTATTAAAACGGCAATATTAGGTTCTCTCAGTCTTACTAATATATCGTTATATTGAGTTAAATAGTTTTTGTTGATTTTTTCTTTTGATGTAAAATTATCCAGATGCTTAACAGATAAACAACCATTACGATTAAAAGATTTTAAAGTTACTGCTTTATAATCAAAAGTTTCTTTATCAACAACAGAAGCTTTTTTCCTTGCAGTTACAAGCCCAGTTCTAAGATTTGATATATCTTTTAACTTCAAGTTTTAATCCTTTAAAATTGTATATAGTGAAATATAGTACAATATTATTTTAATAATGTCAAATGTCTATTTTTGAGTATTGCATATATTTTGTAGAGAAAAGTTCATGGATTGGTGAATGAAATCTTTATTATGTTGATAACTTATCATATTTATTGGCTAATAAATCTTCAAATTTTTTTCTATATTTATATTCAATAAATGGCTCAGCACGCTTTACTTCTACTATCTCATCTGCAGGAAGTGGTGTATAACCACGATATAGTATATCTCCTACAATGGCAATATATTCATACTTATCACCCAATGCCAAAAAATCATCCTCTTTAATGACATCTGTTTCTACATTTACTAAAGTATAAGTTTTTCCTTTATTTTTTGTATCATTAATATTTTGTGTTTTATTAGCATAGATATATTTAACTTTACCAACTTTTTTTACTAAAGCCTCTTTTGTTTGAAGACCATCAGTTCTAAAGTAAAATTTCTGATGTACTGTTTTGTCTAGTATTTGATTATATTTTTCTTCTTCATCATCACCTTGTAGTCCACCAATAAATATCCCACCTTTACTTCTCAGAAGCTCTACTTGATTTTTTAATGTTTCTGTGTCATTTAACATTCTTAGGTAACTAGATAGCTCATCTATAAGATAGAGATGATATTTTGTTTTTGTATCTGGTCTTGATAAGTGAACCATTGTATAAAGTGCTATAAAAGCTGATGATATGTTTTGTACAATAGGTCGTAAAGATGGAGGATAAGAAACAAAAAGTTTTGCTGCATGGTTTCTATCTAAAAAGTTGTTTATTGTAAAAGTTTTTGCTCCGTTTTGAATTCTAAAATTCATAAGTTGTAATGGTGTTAAAACTTGTTTAAGCGTAGCAATAACATCTCGTTCGCTCTTACTCTCTCCATTAGTCATTACATTGTTAATTAATGCCTCAATTCTATCTAAAAAATATGCCCACTTTTGTTTTGTAGAGTCAAAATTTTGTGCATTTGTTGAAAATGAAATATTTCTTAAATGGTCTGATGCAGCAGTAGAGAAAAAGTTAATCTCTTTCCCACTTTTACTTTTTAATAAAAGTTCAAAAAAATGAAGTTGTATTGATGTGTCTTCATCTAGTAAGTTGTGAATTGTCGCTCTGTTATCATAGGGATTAAAAATTATATCTCTCATTGGGTTATATA
>WFNF01000008.1 GCA_015488775.1 Helicobacteraceae bacterium | reverse complement strand
TAAAATATCTTTAAACTGATTACGATTAAAAGTTTTTTGCCTTTTTGCTAGTTGAGATGTGTGGGTAGCTATAAGTTTTAACATCTCATTTTTATTAACTTTTCCATCAAAATACTCTAAAACTTCAACCACACCTATGGCTTTCATGCTTATGTGATTTCGTCCATATTTATGCTCTAAAAATGCTATCTCATCTATAAGACCCATGCTATCCATCTTTTTAGTTCTAAGTTTTATACGCTCATCTAAGATAGGTTTAGGTGTATCTATGTTTATTATGGAGATATCTTTTATGATTTTTTTAGGTGGATTTTCTTTGAACCATTTGCCTGCACTTATGCCACTTGCTATGTAAATTAAAAGGGCTTTTTCTATGCGATACTTGTCGTTTGGTGTTATTTTTGAGGCTCGTTGTGGATCTACTTTTTGTAAAAGTTCATACGCTTTAGGTAAGTTATCTAAAAGCTCTTTTACTTTTAGTTTATCTTCTTGGGTTATCTTTGGAAGTTTAGAGACTCCATCAAGAAGCGTTTTAAGATAAAAACTGCTCCCACCAACTATGATTAGATTTTTACCCTCAAGCTCAAGTTTTTGCTTTAGCTTGTTATATATTTCTATATACATAGTAACATCAAACTCTTCATTAGGGAAAAGTATATCTACCCCATGGTGTTTAACACTGCTTAGTTCATCTTTAGATGGTTTTGCACTAGCTATATCTATCTCTTTATATATGCTTAGTGAGTCTATAGAGAGTATATCTGCATTGTGTTTTAGTGCAAGTTCAATCGCAGAGTCACTTTTACCCGTTGCAGTAGCACCGATGATAGCTAATTGTTTCATGGTGCAATTTTATCTAAATATGCTTTAACACATCCTCATAGTCTGGTTGGTGTGTTAAGTCTGGAACAAGTTGTTTGTATGTTACAACTCCATCTTTAACTATAAAAATAGTTCTTGCTAAAAGACCCTTTGCCATAGTATCTTTGATCAGAACTCCATAAGCTTTACCAAAAGCCTTTGTTTGAAAATCACTTGCTAATGTTACATTATCTATCCCATGAGCCGCACAAAATCTTTTACCTGCAAATGGTAAATCCATAGATATAACTATGATATTTACATTTTTAAGTTTTGATGCTTTTTCATTAAAAGTTCTAGCTTCTAAGTCACAAACTGGTGTATCTATGCTTGGTACTACAACTAAGACTTGAGTATTTTTTGTTTTTCCACCAACATCTATCTTTTTCATACTCGAGCTAACTAAACTAACTTTTGTTGCTTTACTACCAACTGTAACAAGTTGCCCCTCAAGGTGGATAAGCTTACCCTTTTTTGTTGTAGTCTGATTAGTCTCTTGTGCAAATAGTGATGCTATTAACATTGTAACTATAAATAAAATTTTCATTTTCGTCCTTTTGGTCGAAAGAATATCGTAGTTATATTAACATTTCATAAATAGATAAGTTATAATGGTATTATGAAAATAAAATATATATTTAGCATACCCGTTTTTATATTGTTACTTTCAGCTGTATCTTTGGGGTTTTCATCTTACTCTTTTAGTATAGCTCAAAAAAATCAGACAACAAGAGATGCCAGTTTTGAGATATTGAAAAATCTTAATAAACTACAACTTTTTATAGATACTTATACCTATACTAAAAAAAATAAAGATGATTATATTGAGGGTTGGTCTTATGTTTTACTTATTGAGGATTTAAGTGAATTTACTTCATGCTCTAGTGATGCTAATAAATTACATAAGATTTGGAAAGAAAACTTTAACTCTTTAGCATTGGAACGCTCAAATAAAAAGCTAACAGATATTATTAATAAGATAAAAAAATCAATTAAAGTAGAGATCAAAGAGTTAAGGTAGATGTTTAAGGGCAAAAGCCCTTAAAAAGATTCGCGATTTAGTCGCTCAAATGTACTGGGCTTTAGCCCTTGTACTATTCGGCATTTAGTGCCTCAAATGTATTAGGCTTTAGCCTTTATACGATTCGGCATTTAGTGCCTCACATGTACTGGGCTTTAGCCCTTGTAATTTTCTAGGTATTTTGTGTCAAAATTATTTGACTTGAAATCTATGTTTTCCATCATTTTTTTATGGAAAGCTATAGTTGTTTTAATACCAGAAACACTGAACTCACTTAAGGCTCTGTGCATTCTTGCTACTGCTTCATCTCTTGTGTCAGCGTAAACTATAAGTTTACCTATCATAGAGTCATATATAGTTGGTACTATGTAGTTTGAGTGAACATGAGTATCTATACGAACACCCTTACCACCTGGTGCAATCCATGAAGTTATTTTACCTGGACATGGTAAAAATTTTACAGGATCTTCAGCAGTTATACGACACTCTATAGAGTGACCTTTTAGTACTACCGTATCTTGACTTGGAAGTTCTTTTCCTTCAGCAATCTCAATCATCATTTTGATCAGATCTAGTCCAGATACCTCTTCACTTACTGTATGCTCAACTTGAAGACGAGTATTCATCTCCATAAAGTAGAAATCTAAGTTTTTATCTAGTAAAAATTCAAAAGTTCCAGCACCCTCATACTTTATGTATTTAGTTGCACGAACAGCTGCTGCGTGTAGCTTCTCTCTAACTTCTTGAGTTAAAATCATAGCTGGAGACTCTTCTATAAGCTTTTGGTGACGTCTTTGCATTGAACAGTCACGCTCACCTATGTGAAGAACATTGCCATGAGCATCAGCCATAACTTGAACTTCAATATGACGTGGACTTTGGATAAATTTTTCCATATAAATGGTTCCATCACCAAAGGCAGTTATTGCTTCAGATTCACAAGCTAAAAATGCATTTTCTAAGTAGCTTTCCTCCTCAACAACACGCATACCACGACCACCACCACCTTGAGCAGCTTTTAAGATTACAGGGTAACCAACTTGTGCAGCTCTAGTTTTAGCATCATTAATGTCATCTATAGCACCATCACTTCCTGGAACTACAGGAACTCCTGCCTTAATCATTACATCTTTGGCTTTAGATTTATCACTCATAAGTTCCATAACAGCAGGTGTTGGCCCAATAAATTTCATGTTATGGTGAGTACAAATCTCTACAAAATTTTGATTTTCACTTAAAAAACCATAACCAGGGAAGATAGCGTCACATTTTGAAATTTCAGCAGCTGCAATAACTGCTGGGATACTTAGATACGATTTAGCACTAGGACCATCACCTATACAGATAGCTGCGTCAGCTAACTTAAGGTAAGAGGCATCTTTGTCAGCAGTAGAGTATATTGCTACTGCTTCTTTTCCCATCTCTTTTATAGTTCTTATAGCTCTTAGGGCAATCTCACCACGATTAGCTACAAGAATCCTTTTAATTTCTGCCATGATTAAAGTTTCTCAACCGCAAATAAAGGCATATCGTACTCAACTGATTGACCATCTTTTACAAGAATATCAGTAATTTTACAATCAAACTCAGCTTCAAGTTCGTTCATAATCTTCATCGCTTCTAAGATAGCAATTGTTTGACCTTTCTTGATTGTGTCTCCAACTTTAACAAAAGCTGGTGAGTCTGGTGATGGTGATGCATAGTATGTACCAACCATTGGTGATAAAACAGCGTCACCAATAAGTGCAGGAGCAGGTGTTTCACTAGTAACTGGAGTCGCAACTGGCGCAGCAACTGCAACTGGTGCAGCCATAACAGGTGCAACGCTAGCTACAACACCAGTGTTTTTTTCTAATTCAAGCGAAAAATTATCTTGCTTGATTGTCATTTTTGATAAACCGCTATCATCGAAATCACGAAGAAGGGCTTTTATTTGTTTTAATTCCATAGTTTAAATGCTCCTAAATAAAAAAAGTTTGTTATAATACCATAAAATTAATAAAGATGGGTATAAATCGCAAAATCAATTTTTATCAAAAAATGGGTTTTGGATGCGATTTTTATCAATTTTTTATGACTTAAGGGCAAAAATATGGGTTTAACCAGCGATAAATGGATAAAAAGAAAATCTTTAGAAGAGGGGATGATAACACCTTTTTGTGATGATCAAGTTGGTCATGGTGTTGTTAGTTACGGTCTTAGCTCTTACGGTTACGATATTAGAGTAAGTGATGAGTTTAAAATATTTACTAATCTTAACTCAACTGTTGTTGATCCAAAACATTTTGATGATGCAAATGTTGTTGATTTTAAAGGTGACATCTGTATAGTTCCACCAAACTCTTTCGCTTTAGCAAGAACTGTTGAGTATTTTAAGATACCAAGAGATGTTTTAGCTATATGTTTAGGTAAGTCAACTTACGCAAGATGTGGAATCATAGTAAATGTTACACCATTTGAGCCAGAGTTTGAAGGTCATATAACTATAGAGATATCAAACACAACTCCACTACCTGCAAAAATATATGCAAACGAGGGTATAGCCCAAGTTCTTTTTTTAGAGGGTGATGAAGCGTGTGAAACATCATATAAAGATAAAGCTGGTAAATACCAAGGGCAAGAGGGTATCACTCTTCCAAGAATCTTAGAAGAGGATAAATAGTCTTTTTATAACTCAACAACTAAACTAGGTGGTCTTCCTATAACTGCCTTGTTGTTTTTTACAACTATTGGACGCTCTATAAGCTTAGGGTTTGCAAGCATTGCATCTAAAAGTTTCTCCTCATCTTTTTCATCTTTTAAGTTTAACTCTTTATAAATATCCTCTTTTTTACGCATCAACTCTTGTGCTGAGTCCATTTTTAACATTTTAAGTAAGTTTTTTAACTCATCTTTGCTTGGTGTGTTTTCAAGATATTTTATAATCTCTAACTCTTCACCTTTATCTTCTAAAAGTGCTAATGATTCTCTTGATTTTGAACATCTTGGATTATGGTAAATGATTGTTTTTGACATAGTTAACCTTTTTTTGCTAGAATTTTACCAACTTAATCTCAAAATACAAAATCTACAAGGGAGAGTTTATGAAACTTTTAACAATTAAAACATATATCAAGCTCTCCACCTCTTGGCGTAGCTAAAACACTCTTTCATTTTACAAATAAAAATTTTTATACAATAAAGGACAGCTATGTCGTTAGATTTAGATAATGTGATATTTATAGGGCGTACTTACGATGAGTACATTGATATGTTTAATTTAGAAAATTTAGACAATAAAAAGGTGTTGGACTTTCCTGCTGGAGCTTGCTCCTTCTCAGCTAAAAACAACTCATATGCAGCAGATATACTTTATGATCAAAGTTATGAGAATTTAGAGATTGTGGGTAAAAAGTCCATAAATCTGATATATAAAAATATAGATTGGATAAACAACACTTGTACTCTTAGTTATTATGGTGATATTTTTGAGCACCGAAGAGAAAGAGAAGAAGCACTAAGTGGCTTTTTAAAAGATTATAACAAACAGAGATACTCAAAACAAACCTTACCAAACTCAACTTTTAAAGATAAAGAGTTTGATCTACTTTTAAGTGCCCATTTTTTGTTTACTTATGATGATAGATTTGATTATGAATTTCATAAAAAAAGTGTTTTTGAGATGTTAAGAATCTCAAAAGAGCTAAGAATCTTTCCACTTGTAGATATGAACAACTCCAACTTAGATAAGTCAAGAAACTTCTCTCCTTACCTTTATAGACTCTTGGAGGAGTTAGAGGATTCTGGCTATATCTGCAAGATAGAAAAGTCTAACTATGAGTTTCAGCTTGATGCAGGATACTTTTTAAAGATAAATTCATAGATAAAGAGACTATTCTAAGTCTCTCACACATAAGATACCTTTTTGCTCAGTTTTATCTGCTAAGATCACTGTACTATATCTTTCAACCTTGTTCTCATAATTGTATCTTTGCGCACCAATGGTGTATGCCTTAGTCGTGCGATGTTTAGGATCACTTGTAGATGTCCACAGAGCGTAGCTTAAAGTTCCATCATAACGATATGGACATCCAATTGCATTTGTGTCATCTTTATCATGATCATATGTATGATAATGTCTTCTAGCTGTTGATGCCATAAGTTCACTAATATTTGGCAATCTCCATTTTGGTTTACCAAATGGAACTATTATATTTTTACAAGTGTCTATTGCTTCATTCCATGTGCCTTTTGGAATTGAACTACTTATCTCGCCATACCAGCTAACATTGTATTGTAGGTTTGACCTTGTATCTATAAGTGTGTCCAATGTTTCTGGTTTTATGCAGTCTGCATTTATGATAACTGTGCTTAACAATAACATTATTAGTATATTTTTCATTTTTTATCCTTTAATTTTCTCTTACACATCTAGTATAAGCTTCAGTACCATATGGAGTACCAACAGCTTTTAGCTCTCCTGTTGAGTAATCTACTCCAACTACTTCACTTGTATAATGTAATAAAACATTATTTTTATATAGTTTATCTCTTTTTGTAACTTCAACTGAGTACTCTATATCAGGCCTTTGTGTAAATATTGAGTATCTATATGTACTACTACCGTAGTTAACTAAGCCTAGCACCTCTTTAGCAGTTGGAAATCTCCAATCTGAGTGTCCAGCAAAATTTAGATCACTACAACGATGTGGAGTCTCACCAACCTCATAAGTGTAATCAAACTTTTTTGCCGATAAACTTGAATCTTGCCACATTAGATTTGTTGCATCATCTGTTACAACTCTATCTCCATTAATGGTATTAGCAGAGAAACTATGAGCTACACCTTTTTCTAGATACCCATCATCACCACTTCTAGCGCCAATAGTTTGACCAGTTTTTAAGTATGCTTTTGTCTCTTTTATACTTGTATAAACACCATTACCATCTCTAGCTTCGATTGGAAGTAAGTTGTTTAGAGTTTTTATAGCTACATTATTTGAAAAAGCTAACCTGCTATCTCCAGGAACCAATTTTGTTGAATTGTTGTAGCCATAAAGTTTTATACTATGTCTAAATGTATTTGAGTTGTAATAATCCTCAACATAAGTGTTTAGATCTCCACTTCCAGACACTTTAAATTCGTTCTCCACATCACTACTAACACTTGAAAAATCTATACCTTTATTGTAGTAGATATGTAATCTGTCATCATATAAACTTGCCGTGTTGTTCGAGTCATAAACAACATTGAGTATTTTAAAATCTCTATCGTAAACTTTATTTATATCTATATCTAAAGTGTTTTGTACACTTACTAATATTATATTGTCTGTTAAAGTAAATTTATAGTGTAATTCACCTGTAGTTAAATAAATGCTATCTAACAAGTCATTAGGTATAGTTTGATATATTCTAAAGTGAGTGTCATCTATGCGTGTTGATGTTAGCTCTAAAGGAGGATAATGACCTACTTGTGTTACATTAAGAGAAAGCTGATCACCATCAATATCTTCACCCTCAATTATAAAATCAAGTGTTTGTGCTTCATCAATCACTATTGGTGCTGGGAAGTTTACATAACTTGGTGAATCATTTTTCGCAGCTACAACTATAACTAGTTGGGCAGTGCCAGAAGTTCCCTTATCATCTTGTGCATAGTAATTTAAATAGATTGTCCCATTATAGTTATGAGCTAATATAACATATATGTTTGAACAAGAGTTGCTTGAATTATTTACAGTTATTTTTTCAGGGTAAGCATTACTAATGTAACATTTATGGTTTGTTCCAAGTCTATCAAAAGTTGTATCTAAATTAATATGTATCCCAACTCTATCTTCATCATAATTATACAGTTTACTTTGTGCATTAGGTTCATCATATATAGGGTTGAGAGTTATATTAACATTTTTAGATCCACTACTTAAATCACCATCACTTACACTGTATGAAAAGCTATCACTTAAATCCCAATTTGATGAGGCTTTATATCTAAAGCTGCCGTTTGTGGTGTTAAAGTCATATATAGTTCCATGTGTTGGTTGACTTATAATGGTATATGTAAGACTTGATGAGTCTATATCTTGCGCTGTTAGTTTCCCTATATAATAGGTGTCTTCATCAACATTAAAAGTATCAAAAGTTGCTATAGGTGCATCATTTACATCACTTATATATATAACTACTTCTACGCTTGCACTGTTTCCTGATGTATTTGTTGCGTAAGCACTTAGGGTGTATTGGCTTGTACTTTCATAATCTAGTGTTACCCCACTTGTAACTGTTATATCTCCATTTGTAGCAACACTGAAATTTTCACTTCCTGCTCCACTTAAAGTTATTGAATTTATAGGGCTATCTCCACTATTTAAGATATTTATAGATCCAACGCTAGTACCAGAGCTAGAGTTTTCAGCTACATTTGCACTTAATGTATCTAAAGTAGCTTTCTGATCAATAACATTGTTTATATTTATACTTAATGTTTTAGAACCACTGTATCCAGCATCATTATGTGCTCTAACATTTAAGCTATAGCTTGTAGTACTTTCATAATCAAGATTGCTACTTGATGAGGTATATAGTTTTCCATCAGAATCTATAGTAAAGTTTGATGATCCACTACCACTTATCTCATAAGAATCTACAGAAGTATCACCCTGATCACTTAGTGTGATTTGTGCTATATAAAAAGAGTGAGGGGCATCTTCATCTACTGTTTGTACAGCAATGTTTGCTAGTGTTGGTACATTTTCAGCTATATTTCTTAAACTTACAACTACTGTTTGTGTACTCTCATGCAATCCATCATTTGCTGCTAATACAAAGTTATAACTAGCTTTTGTTTCATAATCTGCTGGGCTTATAAACTCAACCTTGTCCCCAACTAGCTTGAAACTTGCACCATCTAAAATAGGTTTTATACTATAAGTAATAGTATCTGCAACATCTGCATCTTGAACATTTATATTTAGCACACTAACTTGGTTTTCATCTACACTAGGTGTATAGCTTCCTATAAAGATAGGTGCATTATCGTTAAGATCGTTTATATTTATAGTGATGGCTTGATCAAGTGTATGTGAAGCTCCATCATCTATAGTTACTTTAGCACTATATTGTGTTTTACTCTCATAATCTGCTGGAGTGTTAAAGCTTATGATCCCAGTTGATGAGTCTATAGATAATTTATCACTATCAACACCACTAAGGCTATATGTAAGTGTAGCTGAGTTTGTATCGTTACCATTAACATCAAGAGCAATAGTCTCATTTTCATTAACACTAACTACTGATGGTGAAGTAAAAGATAGATTTTCACTTGTATCGTTGATGTTTAAAATGTTTATAATGATGTTTTGATTTACTTGATGAACACCATCATCTACAGTTGCAACAAGATTGTAAGTGGTTTTACCACTCTCATAGTCTGGTGCATTTTTAAAAGTAAGTTTATGAGTGTTTGCATCAAAATCAAATAAGTTTTTATCAACCCCATCTACAGAGTATGTAAGTGTATCTGAACTATCTGCATCATTAGCACTCAGAGTTAAAGCACTTAGTTGGTTTTCATCTACACTAACGCTTGCTTGAGATGTAAAGCTTGGCTCATTATCGTTTTGATCATCTACTGTTATGTTTATAACTTGAGTCTTTGTATTTGACGCACTATCTGTTGCTTTTACACTTAATGTGTAGTTTTTACTATCTTGCTCAAAGTCTGGAGCAACTTTAAATTTTAAAAGATCCCCTATAAGTTCTATGTTTGAGATATCTCCACTTAAAAGCTCATAACTTACACTCTCATCACTTGTTATAGTTAAAACATTTGTTGTGTTTTCAGCTATATGCAGATTGTAACTAGTGTTTGTAAAACTAGGTGCTATCTCATCTAAATCTGTAACATTTATAGTTATGGTGCTACTCACACCTTGTCCAGCACTGTTTATCGCATTAGCTTCTAAGATATATTGAGATTTACTTTCATAGTCTATATTTGCAGATGAACTAGTTTTTAGTTTACCATCACCACTTAGTGTAAAGTTGTTACTACCATCACCAATAAGATTGATAGAACTTATAGCTGAATCTCCATTATCTATCATAACATTTGTTAAAAGAGTAAGTGGTGTTGTGTTTTCGTTTATGCTAATAGTCGTACTTGTAATACTAGGCAATATATCTGCTACATCTAGTAGAGTTACAGTGATGTTTTGAGTAGCTTGATTTGAAGCATTATCTTGTGCATTTATAGTTACATTATATACATGCGTATCATTTTCATAATCTTTAGCAGATTTGAACTCTAGTTTATTGCCAGCAAGTGTAAATAGACTAGCATCATCTCCACTAAGAGATAAAACAACATCCTCATCTAGTGTTATACTTGCAATAGTTTTTTTATTTTCCTCAATACTAAAACTAGATGCAGAAGTAAATTGTGGAGCGGTATCATCTACATCTATTAGATTTACAGTGATATTTTGAGTTGCAGTGTTATTTGCATCATCTTTTGCGCTAACGCTAAAACTATAAGTAGTTTTTGTTTCATAATCGGGCATATTTTTAAAACTAAGTGTTGAGTTGCTTAGTTCTACAAAATTTGCGTCAGTTCCACCTAAACTCAAGGTTGCAGTCTCATCTGTAATGATATTTCCAATGTTTACTTGATTCTCCTCAACATTAAAAATATTAGGATTTGTAAAACTAGGTGGTGTTGTATCTGGAACACTCTCATCAACATCAAGTATAGTTATAAATATATGTTGAGTAGATGAGTTTCCTAAAACATCACTTGCTCTAACATCAACACTATATGAGCGTTGTTGCTCATTTTCATAATCTGGAGCAACTTTAAAGCTTAAAAGATTAGCATTTAAGTTAAATAGTGAGCTGTTTGCCCCAACTAAACTTAGTGTTGCACTAGAATCATTTGTTGTTATAGAACCTATGGTTGTTGAGTTTTCATTTATGTTAAAACTACTTGCACTTGTAAAAACAGGTGCATTTTCATCAACATCAGCTACATTTATAGTTATATCTAAGCTTGATGAGTTGTTGGCTTTATCTTTAGCAACTAAGGTTATGTGGTAGGTAGTTTGTGTCTCATAATCACTTTTATTTATTAAAGATAATAAAGAGTTGTTTATATAAAACTTATCTTTATCATCTCCAAGTATTACTATACTTGCATTTACATCATCTAAATTTATTTGTGTAACTCTTGTCTCGTTTTCACTTATGTTAAATGTATTTGGCATAGTAAAGTTTGGTGCAACTTCATCTATATCTAAGAGTTTTATACTTATATCTTGGCTTGAGCTGTTATTTAGAGCATCTTTAGCTATTAAAGTGATGTTATAGTTATGTTTATCATTTTCATAATCTGGCGTAAGTTTAAAACTTAAAAGGGCGTTGTTTAGCTCAAAGAGTGAAGCATCATCCCCACTTATACTTAGTGTAGCACCTGTATCATCAGTTTGTATATAGTCAATAGTTTTTTGGTTTTCATAGATATTAAAACTATTTTTACTTGTAAAACTTGGAGCTATCTCATCTACATCTAAAATCTCTATACTTATATCTTGGCTTGATTCATTGTTACTACTATCTTTTGCAGATATAGTGATGTTATATGTATGTTGATCAAGTTCAAAATCTGGAGCATTTACAAAGCTAAGTTTTTTAGCATTTAGTTCAAAAAATGAAGCATCATCGCCACTAAGTGTAAGTGTAGCTACTTCATCTGTTGTTATACTAGCTATATCTTTTTTATTTTCATCTATAGAAAAACTATTTGAACTAGTTATAGTTGGTGCTGATGTATCTGGAATACTCTCATCAACATCTAAAAGAGTTATACTTATCTCTTGTGTTGATGTGTTGTTGAGTTTATCTCTTGCACTTATGCTTACACTATAACTATGTTTATCACTCTCATAATCTGGTGCATTTTTAAAACTAAGTACACTGTTTTCAAGTGTAAATAGATTTGCATCATCACCACTAAGACTTAGTGTTGCATCTTTGTCATTAGTTGTTATAGTTGCAACATCTAGTGCATTTTCATTTATAGAAAAACTGCTATCGCTTGTAAAGGTAGGTGCTTGTTCATCTATATCTAAAATATTTACACTTATAAGTTGTTCAGAGGTGTTGTTAGAACTATCTTTTGCGATAATTTTGATGTTATATTTTTTTAGTGTTTCAAAATCTGCATTGTTTTTTAAACTTAATACCCCATCTGAACTAAGCTCAAAAGCATCTGGATCATCTCCACTAAGGCTAAGTGTTGCATTTGTATCATCGGTGAGTATTTGTCCTACATCTTTTTGGTTTTCGTAGATACTAAAAGTATTTGGGCTTGTAAATGTTGGTGAGGTTATATCTTGATTATTACTTGTGTTGTTATCAGTATCTGTACTACCACCATCTCCATCACTTGTGTTGTTATCAGTGTCTGAATTATTATCTTTTGTTTCACCATTAGGTTTAATACCTAAAAATTCATAAGTCTTTTTAAGATGCTCTAGTGCGTCATCTTCACTTACTAAAACTACATCATTTCCAAGAGATACTTGCATATCTTCATCAAAACTAGGAGATTTGAAATCTATAGTAGTGCTTTTTAACTTATCTAAGATATCTCTTTTAATGCTTATACCATTACTTGGATCATTATCTTTATCTATAGTTTGTAAAAATTGTGCAAAGTT
>WFNF01000007.1 GCA_015488775.1 Helicobacteraceae bacterium | reverse complement strand
GTTTTAAGATAAACATATTTATCTGATATAACAACTTTTTCAATATCTTTACTTTTTAAAAGTGCATCTAAGTTTTTTAAAGAGATTAAAGTTGAACTATCTCTTAAAAATGCAAAAAGAAGCAATACACTTAAAAGTGCTGAAGCAATTGCAATTATAGTTTTATTATTAAACTTTAGCATGATTATGTGTTCCTAAGATGTCATACTTATCTATATTTATCCAATTACCTTTCAAATCTTCATCACTTTCAATCACTACCTTGTTAAAAAATTGATCATACCCTTTAAAAATTCCATCTTTTTCATCCTCTAAAAGAACTTCAAGTTCCACTTTATGGGAGTTTCTAAAATCTAGGTTTTTTGATTCTATTAAGGTGTTTAACTCTTTTAATCTTGCTTTGGAAACCTTACCATTGATGTTGTTTTTAAGTTTTGCAGACTCAGTTCCATCTCTTGGTGAGTATGTAAAAGCGTGTAGATGTGTTAATGGTATATTTTTAGCATTTATCATTGCCTCTTTCCATATCTCATCACTCTCACCAGGATGTCCAACTATAAAATCAGTACCTAAAGCAAAGCCTTTAGAGTGCAGATGCTCAAAAAGTTTCATATCATCACTAAACTTATTTCTTCTATTCATGATTTTTAGCATAGTAGGTGATGTATGTTGAAGAGCTATATGAAGATGTTTTTCTAACCAAGGTTCATCTAAAAGTTCTTTAAACTCATCATCAAACTGAACAGGCTCAATCGAACCTACTCTAATACGTCTAACACCCCTTATTTGAGATATTTTTTTCATCAATTTAGCTATAGATGTCCCCATTTTTTTACCATAAGATCCAACATTTGTTCCAGTTAAAACTATCTCACCAAAACCATTTATAGCTAACTTACTTATCTGATCAAGTATTAGTTTTTCATTTATGCTTCTACTATCTCCTCTAACAAAAGGGATAATACAGTAAGAACATCTAAAATCACACCCCTCTTGTATCTTTATAAAAGCACGTGATTTTCCAGCAAAAGACTCAACAACATTATCATCTATAAACTCTAAATCACCAATTTCATAAAGTCTTTGCTCATTTTCTAAAATAGAGTCTATTTTAGCTTTTTCACTTTGACCAAAAACCCCAAAAACTTTGTTGTCATTAAAAAGCTGTTCACCCTTAGTGTGAGCACCACAACCTGTAAGATATACTCTAGCATCATCTTTTAAAGTATTAATATAAGAGCGAACTGAACTATCTGCTGAGTTTGTAACTGTACAAGAGTTTACTATAACAATATCTGCTTCACTCTCAACATCTGTAAGCTCAAATTTTTGCATAGAACTAACCATAACTTGGGTGTCAAAAAGATTGGTTCTACAACCAAATGTTTTAAAATATACTTTTTTCATTAAACTTGACTATCTCCATTAGGCATAACCTTTTTTTCATTTTGAGTTATATTTAATTGTTGTGTTGGGTACGCTATTGTTATCCCATCTTCATTATTAAATGCATCTACAATCTCTGTAGATATAACACTTCTAAGTGTGAGCGTTGCGTAAGCATTTGTTAAATACCAAGTAGATATGTTAACACCATTTGGTTCTATAAAAGAGTAAATTCTTGGCTCAACATTTGTATTTTTAAGTGAATACTTATGTCTAAGTTTATTTAACTGTTTTCTAGTTATATCTGTATAACCCTTAGAGTATTTTCTAGCTATCTCTTTAGTTATATACATAGCCCTTTTATGATCAGAATCAAAGCTTATAGTTATATCTATACCATCCCACACAGTTTTTAATGAGTCATGTGAATAGTTAGCTATCATACGGGTAAATACATAGTTATTTGGTATAAATAGGATCCTTCCAGCACGTCTATTTTGGTGTATAGAGGTTAAAGTTATATCCTCTAAAATCGTCATACGCAAAAGTGAAATATCCATAACATCACCAACATACTTAATCCCCTCCATATCTACACGAATTCTATCTCCAACATGAATGCTACCACCAAATACAATAACTAGCCACCCTAGCATAGACATAAACCAATCTTTCATAGCAATAGCGATACCAGCAGAAGCAAAACCAAGCACAGTAACAAGATAAGAAACATTATCTATATAATTAAAAAGAATTATAATTATAATTAAAGATACATTTGCAAAAGTTATAATTTTATTCGCCATATAAAATCGTTCATTATCTGTTATGGTTTTTTTAACAACTAACTTAACTAAAAAGAAAAAACCAACAATAAAAACAATAATAAGCCCAAGATTAAAAAGCCTTATAAGTTGTTCAGTCATCTCCCTTTTTATCTGTAGGTTCAGCTCTTCAACTCTTTTTTCAAAAACTATTTGTGTTGCGTTAACTGTATCTAAAGCTGTTTCAAACTTTTCTAATTTTTGAGATAAAAAATATAATTCGTTATCATAATCCCCGCCCAAATCAACTGCTTTTAAATCTGATAAAATTTTATTTTTTTTCTCTAAAAGGTCAACTCGTTCTTGGAGTGATTCTTTTTTTATTATATAGTCGTTTAGTTGAGCATTTACTTTTTTTCTATATGATATTGCAGTAAAAAGGTCAAATGGATTTTTTATAGATGGTAAAGCATCAAGCTCAGGTGGTTGAATCAAACTTGAAAAAGGTGTTGATTCATGACCTTTTAAAAGTTCTATTTGTTCACTTAAGATTTTTTCTTTTGATAAAAGTGTAGCAATTTCATCTTTTACTTTTACACTATTTCTACGTCTTTTAAGAACTTTGATTTTTTGTTTAATCTTCATCAAATCTTTTCTAACATCTATATATGTCAGATAAGAACTATATGATTTTTCCCAAATAGATTCTTTTTTTAAAATATCTTCATTTGTATTAAACTTTGCAATATAATCTAATATTAACTCTTGACGTTTTTGCTCTAACCTCTCTTTAGAAATATTGTTATCTAACTCTGTGCTTTTTTTTATATCTACACTTGCTTCTAAAGATATAAAAGATAATAATAATACTAATAGTATATTTTTCAAGATATAAAACATTTTAGAACTTCAATCAAATCATCTTTTTTTACATCTTTTAAAATTTCAACTCCACCTATATTACTAGGCAATATAAAGGTCAAAGTTGTATCTAATGATTTTTTATCTAAGAAAAAAGCTTCATAAAAACTTTCAACATCTTTTATCTCATAAGTAGTTGGTAAATTGTACTTTTTAAGTAAACTTTCAATTTTTAAAGCTTCATCTTCACTCATCATATTTAATCTACAAGCTAATTTATTTGCCATAACCATACCAATAGCTACAGCTTCACCATGAAGATATTTTTTATATAAGGTTTCTTTCTCTATAACATGCCCAAAAGTATGGCCATAATTTAAAGCAGCTCTAATACCTTTCTCTTTTTCATCTTGAGAAACGACATTTGCCTTTGTTTGTGCGCTAAGAGCTATAACTTCTTTTATGATATCTAAATCATACAAATCATTAGAATATAAAAAATTAAAAAAATCTTTATCAAAAGTAACTGCCATTTTAACAATTTCAGCTACACCTGCTCCAAATTCACGCCTAGGTAAAGTACTTAAAAAATGTGTATCTATGTAAACAGCTTTAGGTTGATGAAAAGCACCTATAAGATTTTTTCCAAATTTGTTATTTATACCAGTTTTTCCACCAACACTTGCATCTACTTGAGATAAAAGAGTAGTTGGGATTTGTATAAAATCTATACCTCTTTGGTAGATAGATGCAACAAAGCCACTCATATCACCTATGACTCCACCACCAAATGCAATTATTTTTGAACTACGATTAAATTTATGGTTAAAAAGTGATTCCAATATCTGATCAACACTTTCAATATTTTTATACTGCTCACCATCACTAACAGTTATAATATAAATCTCTTTAGCTTCTAAAGAGTCTAAGAGATATTTTAAGTGCAAGCCACTAACTTTTGGGTTAGTTATAATTGCAACTTTTGTATCAAGTTTAATTTTAGAAAGTTTTTCTATATATATTTTATATGATTTGTCTATTGTTTGCACAAGTTCTATATTTATTTCCATATTAGTAAAGTCTTTAATTTTTTCTTTATAATATTTAAAATTTGCTTATACTTCTATAAAGTCAAATCTGAACAGGTATAAAAAGTTGATGATTATCATCTAATTTATAATAAAGTTTTTCAGAATCCGTAGAAAACAGTGTATAAAGCCTATTTGCCAATATCTTTTGTGAAAAAGGTATACATTGTAAAAAGTTACCTTTTTTTTGCAAATATCTTATTGGATTAGAGTCTATATCTGTTATTTTAATACTTTTAGAAAAGATAGTTGATAAATTATAATAATGCTCGTTTATCTCATCTATCTCCTCAAAATTTTCATTTTTATAATGAAACAGTTCTAAATTAAAACCAAATTGCGAAGATATATCAAATATAGTAGTTGAAACCTTTTCCAAATCTCTGTTTTTATTTAAAATAACATATACATCTTTTAAAGTTTCAAATGATTTTTTTGATATTTTAAGTACTGGTACATTTGCATCAAAAAGAGTTTGTTTTATATCTATATCTTTAAATAAGACTTTAGAAACTATAACTAAACCAACGTTATATTTTCTTATATCTCCAAGTATTAAAGAGTTCCCTATACCTACATCGTAAGATATATCTATAATCACATTATCGCTTGAAAGGCTTTTTATTTTTTGCAATGTAGCAATATCACTTGGATGATATATTTTTATAATCATTTTATGTTTAAACTGTTTATGTAAAATAACTGCATTTTTTACTACATTTAGCGCATCAGTACCTCTATCAAAACGCATATCTAAAAATAGATATAAATTTGTACCAAAGGGTGCTGGAAATTGACCAAGTTCCCTTTTTATAGCTCTATAAACTGTTTTTAAAACATCTGGTTTTCCAACAATAACAAGTAAATCATTTGGTTGTATCATCCTTCTTCTAGTAGGCATAATCAACTCTTGATTTCTATATATAGCTACTATTCTCCAATGTTTTTGTTCAATGACACCTACATGTCTATAAACAAAGCTAGATCCAAATGGAACTAATACTTCCATAATTTCACCCTCACCTAAGCCGACATTTTGGGCTATCACTGGAACATTAGGTAGATAATCAATAAGTCTAGCAGACAAAATTTCCCTAGAGTTAATGATATATATTGCATTGTCATTTTCTATTTTGAGATCAGAGTTATCTAAAACTATAACTCTAATTTGTTTTTTAACATTTCTAATATTTTTAATTGTATGAATAGTATCTTGTTGATTTTTTAAAGAGATGATTACTTGTATAAACTCCATTTTAAGAAGATTAGAAAGTTTATAAAAACTTGTTGAATCAAACTCATAAAACTTAAATCTTGAATTATCATAGTTGTTATATTCAACTGCTTTATTTTGAACAACATAATATATATTTTCACTTGTATAAGTTTCTATGATACGCTCAACAAAATGTTTACCAACATCATTGTCAGTGATAATTAAGATTTTTTTCAAAAGTAAGCCCTAAAGTTTTAATTATCCCAAACTTTTATTATATAATTTGGGATTATATCGGTATTTTAGCTAAAATTACAAAAAAAAAATTGAAGATTTTAATAATATGGAATTTACCTTAGAAAAAGTTGATGGAAACGCAAGAGCAACAACTATAAAAACAGCTCACTCTACCATAACAACTCCTGTTTTTATGCCTGTTGGTACACTTGGCACAGTAAAAGCTTTAGATATGTATGAGATGGATGAAGTGTTGGGTGCTAATATTATTTTAGCAAATACTTATCATATGTACCTTCGTCCAGGTGATAAACTTGTTAATAAAATGGGCAAAATTCATAAGTTTACAAGCTTTCCTAAGTCATTTTTAACAGATAGTGGAGGTTTTCAAGCTTTCTCACTTAGTGATATATCTAAACCTACAAGTGATGGTATAGAGTTTAGATCTCACATAGATGGTTCTAAACACTTTTTTACTCCAACTAAGGTTATAGATATTCAAAATAATTTAGGCTCAGATATCATGATGATTTTAGATGATTTAGTTGCCTTACCTGCTACACAAGAGAGAATAAAAACTTCTATAGAAAGAACTACTGCTTGGGCTATTGAATCTATAAACTACCATAAACAGAACCAAAAAAATGGTATTGGTGTTGATCAGAATATATTTGCAATTATACAAGGTGGTACGGATAAGGCTATGAGAACAAAAAGTGCAAGTGAACTTTGTGCTTTAGATTATGATGGTTTTGCTATTGGTGGGCTTAGTGTTGGTGAGCTAAACAATGAGATGTATGATACAGTTGAGCATACAGTACAATATATGCCAAAAGATAAACCAAGATACCTAATGGGTGTTGGAACACCTGAGGATTTAATAGAAAATATAGATCGTGGTGTAGATATGTTTGATTGTGTAATGCCTACTAGAAATGCTAGAAATGGAACACTATTTACATCTTTTGGACGTATAAACATTAAGGGTGCTAAGTTTAAAGATGATGCCTTACCTATAGATGAAGAGTGTGAGTGTTTAACTTGTAAAAGATATACAAGATCTTACTTACATCATCTTTTTAGAGCTAGAGAGCTAACATACTTTAGATTAGCAAGCATACATAATCTTCATTATTACCTTAACCTAATGCGTGAAGCAAGAGAGGCTATACTAAACTCAAGATATAAAGAGTTTAAAAAAGAATTTTATAAAAAAAGAGGTGTAGAGGTATGAATCTAGGTGTAAATATTGACCATATAGCAGTTTTAAGAGAAGCTAGGCGCATAAATGATCCAGATCCATTGATGGCACTTGCGATATGTGCACAAAATGGTGCTGATCAGATTACTATACATTTAAGAGAAGATAGAAGACATATAAATGATGATGATGCACTCAAAATTATAAAAAGCTCCCCTCTTCCTGTCAACCTTGAGTGCTCAATAGATGAAAAAATTATAGATATTATTTGTGACTTAAAACCATTTAGAGCGACCTTAGTTCCTGAAAAAAGAGAAGAGGTAACTACAGAGGGTGGACTTGATCTTTTTTCTAACTCAAAAAGATTAAAAAATGCTGTAAATAAACTTCAAGCTAACGGTATTGAAGTCTCTTTATTTATAGATCCTACTTTAAAAAGTATTGAGGAGTCTAAAAAACTAGGTGTAGAGTTTGTTGAACTACATACTGGAAGTTTTGCAAATATTTTTGCTATGTTAAATACATCACTTTCTCACTCATCTCACTCTATAAAAGAGCTTGAGTTAAGTAAAGATGAGTTAAAAAAACTACTTGAACAATCTTTAGAACATATAAAAACTTCATCTATTAAGGCAAAAGAGTTAGGTTTAAATGTTGCAGCAGGACATGGACTAAACTACCAAAATATAAAACTAATCACACCAATAAAAGAGATTTGTGAACTAAACATAGGGCAAAGTATAATCGCTAGAAGTGTTTTTACAGGTTTAGCTAATGCAGTTAAAGAGATAAAAGAGCTATGCAAAAGATAGCTATAAGCGTTGGTGATATAAATGGTGTTGGTTTAGAGCTACTTCTAAGGTGTCATGATGAGGTAAGTAGATTATGTGAGCCAATGTATTGTGTTGATCAAAAACTTTTAGATGATGCATCAGAGCTTATAAATATAAAAAAAAGAGATTACAACACTAAAGCTTTAAACATAGATGCAAAAATTGAGATAGGCAAGGTTACAAAAACCTCAGGAGATTACTCATACAACTCTTTTTTAAAAGCTATAAAATTAGCAAAAAACAAAGATGTTGATGCAATTGTAACTCTACCAATACATAAAGAAGCTTGGAGTAAAGCAGGCATAAACTATGTTGGTCATACAGATATGTTAAGAGATGTTTTTAAGGCTGACGCAATTATGATGCTTGGGTGCAATGAGATGTTTGTAGCTCTTTTCACAGAGCATATACCCCTAAAAGAGGTGGCTTCAAACATACTATATAGTAAACTATATAGTTTTTTAAATGATTTTACTTCTATTATATCTGATCAGAAGATTGCGGTTTTAGGACTAAATCCTCATGCTGGTGATAATGGTGTTTTAGGTGATGAAGAGAAGATAATAATACAAGTTATTAACGATATAAACTCTAAAAACAATAATGAAAACTTAGTAGGTCCAATAGTACCAGATATAGCTTTTACTCCTAGGTTTAGAAAAAATTATAATTACTTTATAGCAATGTATCATGATCAAGGTTTAGCACCATTAAAGGCACTTTACTTTGATCAAAGTATCAATGTGTCTTTAAACTTGCCTATCATTAGAACTTCAGTAGATCATGGAACAGCTTTTGATATAGCCTATAAAGGTGTAGCATCAACACAAAGTTATATAAATGCTATAAAAAGTGCCATAGAATTTTCTAACAAATATAATAAATTATGATATCATAAGCCAAAGGTTATAAATGGATTTTTTAAAAAAAAGCTCTACTAGTGTTGATGAAAGTAATGATTTTTGGAATATACTAATTGTTGATGATGATTTAAGTGTACATGAGATAACTAGACTTGCACTTAGAAACTTAAAGTATAAAAATAAAAGAATTAATTTCACTTCAGCCTATTGTGCAACAGAAGCAAAAGATCTATTGAAAAATAATAGTGACTACACTGTAATCTTGCTTGATGTAGTTATGGAAAACAACCATGCAGGTCTTGATGTAGCAAAATTTATTAGAGAAGATTTAAATAATAAAACGTCAAGAATTATTATCAGAACTGGTCAAAGTGGTGAAAACCCTGAACAAGATATTATAGATAATTATGATATAAATGATTATAAAGAAAAAACTGACCTTAATGCTCAAAAACTTATAACAACAGTGCAGTTAGCTATAGCTCAATACGAAGAGTTAACTAGTTTTATTACACAAAGGGATAAACTATACCATGATGTTACAAGAAACTCTACAACAGGTCTTTACAATAGATTTAAGCTAGATGAGATACTTTGTTTAAGAAGAAAGGCATCATCAATTATAATTTTTAATATAGATAGTTTTTCACACTATAATGATATGTACGGTTTTGAGTATGGAGACTCTGTACTTATACAATGTTCTAAAATTTTTAAACAAATTACACCATCTCATCAAAAACTTTTTCATATTGGCATAGATGAATTTGCAATTTTACTTGATAAAACAAATATTGAGGAAGCAAATGAGATTATAGACACAGTTTATTCAACTTTTGAAAATCATACTTTTGATTTTGATGATATAGAAGTTTTAATATCATTTACATCTTCTATAGTTTTAAATGAAGATAAAAATTTGATTATAAAAGCAAATCTTGCGTTAAAAGAGGCTAGAAGCATCTCAAAAAATAGAGTACAAGTGTATCATGATAATATGCAAGTTATAGAACAAATTGAAAATAATTCAAAATGGGCTAAAACACTAAAAAAAGCTATTAATGAAGATAGATTGGTACCATACTTTCAACCTATACTAAATAACGAAACAATGTTAATTGAAAAATATGAATGTTTAGTTAGAATAGAAGAAGGAGATATAGTAATCTCCCCATTTGAGTTTTTAAGTGTCGCTAAAAATCTTGGTTTAAGTGGAACCATTACAAAAACTATGCTAAGAAAAAGTGCTGAAATATTCAAAGATAACGAGTACTATTTTTCTATCAACCTATCTTCACATGATTTAGGAGACCTCTCATTAATAAAATATATTAAACATATATTAGATAAATATTCCATAGAAGCACATAGATTAATATTTGAGATACTAGAAGATAATTCATTAGCAAATTCTAGCACATCAAGAGATTTTATTGATCAATTAAGAGAAATGGGATGTCAAATTTCATTAGATGATTTTGGAGCACAATGTCAAAATTTTTCAAATCTCATAAATATAGAGTTTGAATCAATAAAAATAGATGGTTGTTTTATACAAGAGATAAAAGAGCTTAAACCTAGGAAAATGATTGAAAGTATGGTCTATTTTTCTAAAAACATAGGCTTTCCACTAATAGCAGAATATGTTTCATCAAAAGATATTTTTGATTTAGTATGTTCACTGGGTATAAAATATTCTCAAGGCTACCTTATAGGAAAACCTAAGCCTTACTTACTAGATGAGAATGTTATAAGTTTATGATACACAACATATTAAATTCATTATCAATTAAAGAAAAACTTCTTTACTTTATGATGAGTGTAATTATAACTGTAATGTTAATATCTACATCAATACATATAATAGATATATATAAAAGTAAAGTTAAGCAATCAATACAAAGTTCTGTTTTAGTTATAAATATTGTATCAGAATACTTATTATTTCAAAATACGCCGAATATACATGAAGCTACAAAAATTATTAAAAGAGTTAGTAATATTACTAATTTATTGAGTGTGCAAC
>WFNF01000006.1 GCA_015488775.1 Helicobacteraceae bacterium | reverse complement strand
TTTTTATATTTCGTTCAAAGTGCCTATTTTAGGGCTACATTAAGCCTTATATAAAAAAATATTACATTTTTTTGACACTTATAATTTTACTAAAAACTTTATTCACATTAATTTTCATTTTATATAAAAAAATTCTTAAAAATGTGAAAACTTTTTAAATTTGTTCCTATTTTGTAATCACTAGTAATCGCAGTGTGATTAATAAATTTTACAATTTTCAAAACAGATGGAGATATTATGATTAGTATAGAAAAAGCATTAGTTCAGTATAAACCAGAAATAAAAAATTATCCAGATTTTGTGTATAAATCTATAGTTAGAGTTTTTAAAAGTATTACACACGAAAAAGATATAAATAATTTTTTTACAGATAATACGCAAATAGGGTTAGCACTTATAGATAAGATAATAGAGGAGTTAAATGTATCTTACAAGTTAAATTCGAAAGAGTTATTAAACATACCATCTCGTGGTAAGGTTATAATTATTGCCAATCATCCTATTGGTTCAGTTGATGCATTTTGTCTTTTACAACTTGTTGCAAGTGTTAGAGAGGATAAAAAAGTTAAGATAGTGGCAAATGAGCTACTTTCACACTTTAAAGACTTTGGTGAACTGTTCATACCTGTAGATAATATGAGTGGAAAATTATCTAAAAGATCTTTGATCAAAATACATGACTCTTTAAAAGCAGAAGAGGCGGTAATAATGTTCCCTTCAGGTGAGGTTTCAAGAGTTGCTTTTAATGGTATAAAAGATTCAAAATTTAAAGCTGGATTTTTAAAAATAGCTAAAAAAACATCAACTCCTATTTTACCAGTATATATAGGTGCAAAAAACTCTAAGATGTTTTATCTTTCATCTATTGCATATAAGCCACTAGGAGCTCTTTTACTTCCACATGAGATGTTTAACTCCAAAGACTCTATTTTAGAGTTTAAAATAGGTGCTATGGTTTCACATGAAACAATTAGAGATATGAACTTATCTTACAAACAACATTGTAAACTATTTAGAAAACATATATATAAAATAGCAAATGGTAAAAAAGGTATCTATAAAACTGAACAATGTATTGCGCATCCAGCCTCAAAACAACTTTTAAAACATGAATTAAATAAAGCTGATAACATAGGTGCAACGTATGATAATAAACAAATCTATCTAATAGAAGATATGGAGAACTTTCCAACTGTACTAGATGAATTAGGAAGATTAAGAGAATATACTTTTAGAAAAGTGGGCGAGGGTACTGGTGGTTATAAAGATACAGATAAGTACGATAAATATTTTCACCACATAATACTTTGGGATGATCAAGACTTAGAGATAGTTGGATCATACAGAATAGGCGATAGCTCATGGATACTATCTTGGTTAGGAAAAGATGGTTTATATTTAGATAAATTTTGCAATATGTCAAATAAATTTGAAGAATATCTTGAGGATTCTATAGAGCTTGGTCGTAGTTTTGTTCAGCCAAAATATTGGGGAAGTAGGGCGTTAGACTATCTTTGGCAGGGAATTGGTGCTTACCTTAGTCACAACCCACATATAAAATATATGATAGGTTCAGTAAGCATTAGTGGTACTTACCCAAAATCAGCACAAGATGCTTTAGTGTACTTTTATACAAAATATTTTCAAAATAAAACATATGGACTAAGTGCAAAAACACCTTATTCACTTTCAAAATATGAAGAGGAGGAGTTCTCAAAACTTTTCTCAACTGGTGAGTATAAAACAGATTTTAGAAAACTAAAAGAGTATCTAGGTGCTTTTAATGTGAGTGTACCTACACTATATAAACAGTATAGTGAACTATGTGAAGATGGTGGAATTGGTTTTATGGACTTTGGAATAGATGAAGATTTCAACAAATGTTTAGATGGATATATAATAGTAGATGTAAATAAAATAAAAAAATCTAAAAAAGACAGATATATACAGGGCATCTCTAAAAACCCTAGTGCCTCTCAGCATTACGAAGGAGTTTACAATCAAGGCAATCTTTTGCAGACCTAGCCAAAGCTAAGTCAAAAAAGATTAACGCAGAGTGTGAGCTCCTTCGTAATGCCCAAAGGGAGGGATAAAAAAAGCGATATTTTATAAAACTTTTAATCGCCATAGCTACGGCTATGACTCATAAAAGCTTTTATAAAATCTCATCTTTTTTTCTTCCCTCTGAGTGGTACTAGGGTTTTTAGAGATGCCCTCAATAGAGTTTAATCAAAGCTCAAACTCTGTATTTGTACTTATGTTAAACTCTTCATCTCCATAGATAAACCTTAGTTCTTGTGCTTGTAACATTAATCTTGTAGCACCACTTGAACTAATTCTCTCTTCATCATTTATGGTTCTATCAAAATACTTCACTCTCATCTCATCATTAACACCATAAATAGGGTCACCAACTATTGGATGTTTCATGTGAAACAAATGAACTCTAATTTGATGTTGTCTTCCTGTTCGTGGTTGTGCCTCAACAAGTGTTATATCTTTATCTGGATAATACTTTATTGGTATTATAGTTGTCTGAGAACTTTTACCATTTTGATCAACTTTTACAACATTTCTAACCTCTAAGTTAGTATCGTTATACCTCATAAGTGGTTCATCTATAAATGTTTCATGTGAAACATCACCATGAACATAAGCTAAATAACTTTTAGATATCTCTCTTTTTTCAAAAAGCATTTTAAGTATTTTTTCTGATGTTTTGTTCTTTGAAGCCAACAAAAGTCCACTTGTTTCTAAATCTATTCTGTGAGTAATATTTGCATTCATCCCAAATTTAGATTTAATTTCATCTATCATAGAGTAGGGTGTATGTCTATTTTGTGGATGAACTAAAACTCCACTAGGTTTATGATATACAGCAAAATCATCATGCTCAAAAATAGGTTCAAGCCCTCTTGATATAGGTTTAAAATAGATATATTCTATCTCTCCCTCAATAATACAAGATGATTTAGTCATAGCAACACCATCTATAAACATCCTCCCACGAGCAATATCTCTTTGTGCTTCACTTTGAGTAAGTCCTAACTCTTTGATCAGAAATAAAAAAGCCTTAGTAGGTTCTTTAACTAATAATTTCTCTTTTGTAAATGGCATATTTTATTTCCTTTTATAGATAAAATGATAACCTAATAATTTTCAATTAGCAACAAGAAAATTACACACTAAAGTTAAACTCAATAAAAGTGATATTTAGATAAAATCCAAACCTAAAATTTAAAAATATTTATATCGTTAACCTTACCCACAAAAGTGATAAAAGTGTGTAATAAAAGTTATATAATATTTACAAAATATTACAACTCAAAGGCTTACAAATATGGTAGATAGATACTCACGCGAAGAGATGAGCTCAAAATGGACTTACACAGCAAAGTACCAAGCTTGGTTAGATGTTGAAAAAGCAGTAGTTAAAGCATGGAATAGATTGGGTTTAATTCCTGATGAAGATGCAAACAAAATAGTAAAAAATGCTGGATTTTCTATAGAAAGAATTGATGAGATTGAAAAAGTTACTCGTCATGACCTAATAGCTTTTACAACTTCTGTTTCTGAGACTCTTGGAGATGAGAGTAGATGGTTTCATTATGGTATGACAAGTTCAGATACTGTAGATACTGCCGTAGCACTTCAGATGAAAAGCTCTCTAGAGTTAGTAATCAAAGATGTTAAGATGATTATGGAGTCTATTAAAAAAAGAGCACAAGAGCATAAAATGACTTTAATGGTTGGACGTTCACACGGTATACATGGTGAGCCTATAACTTTTGGTTTAGTTTTAGCTGTTTGGTACGATGAGATGCAAAGACACCTAACAAATCTTGAGCAAACTATGGAAGTTATAGCAGTTGGTCAAGTAAGTGGGGCTATGGGTAACTTTGCACATGCACCAATAGAGCTTGAAGAATACACTTGTGAAGAGTTAGGACTAAAAGCAGCACCAGCATCAAACCAAGTTATACAAAGAGATCGTTACGCTAGACTTGCAACTGCCCTAGCTTTAATGGCTTCATCTATAGAGAAATTTGCAGTTCAGGTTAGACACTGGCAAAGAACAGAAGTTTATGAGTGTGAAGAGTTTTTTGCTAAGGGTCAAAAGGGTTCAAGTGCTATGCCACATAAAAGAAATCCTATCTTAACTGAAAACATAACAGGTCTTGCTAGAATGATAAGAGCTTACGCTAACCCTGCAATGGAAAACATAGCACTTTGGCATGAAAGAGATATCTCTCACAGTTCAACTGAGCGTTTTTGGTTGCCAGATGCTTTTGTAACCACTGACTTTATGTTACACCGTATGAACAATGTTATAGCAAACCTTACAGTATTTCCAGAAAATATGATGAGAAACCTAAACCAAACTGGTGGGCTTGTTTTTTCACAAAGAGTTTTACTTGAGTTACCACTAAAAGGTGTAAGTAGAGAAGATGCTTATAGAATTGTACAAAGAAATGCAATGAAAGTTTGGGAAGGTCTTCAATCTGATAAACCTGTTCTAAATGATAAAGGTGAGTCTTTATACTTAGAGTATTTACTTTCAGATGAAGAGCTAAGAGATTCTTTAAGTGAAGATGAAATTAGAGATTGTTTTAACTACGATTATTATACTAAAAATGTAGATAAAATCTTTGCAAGAGTTTTTAAATAATTCTAAAAAAATAAATTAATTCCATATAATATATAACATTTTTTGTGTGTAATGTTAAAATATCAAAACTATATGGGATTTCATTTATGTGTTTAATATAGAGACTTTAAAGGTCTCTTTTTTTAATGTAAACATCTTACATTAAAATGCTATAAGATAAATAGGAGTGGCAGTGTTAACAGTAGTAAAAAGAAATGGTCGCAGAGAACCATTAGATATAGCAAAGATTCAAAAATATACCCAAGCAGCTGTAGAGGGACTAGAAAATGTATCACAAAGTGAACTTGAAGTTGATGCACAGATACAATTTCGTGATGGTATAACAAGTGATGAGATACAAAAAACTCTGATCAAAACTGCGGTAGATAAAATAGATATAGATACACCAAACTGGACTTTTGTAGCATCAAGACTTTTCCTTTTTGATATGTACCATAGAGTTAATGGTTTTACAGGTTACACTAAGTTAGCAGATTACTTTGAGCGTGGAGAAGATGCTGGAAGAATACTACCTGGATTAAAAGAGAAGTATAACCTAGAAGAGCTAGATAAACATATAGTAAGCGATCGTGATTTACAGTTTAACTACCTTGGTATAAAAACTCTTTATGATAGATATCTAATCAAAGATAAAAACGGTGAACTTATAGAGTTGCCACAACATATGTTTATGGCTATATCTATGTTCCTTGCACAAAACGAAGATAATCCTCAAAAATGGGCTATAGAGTTTTACAACATGGTTTCTAAGTTTGAAGTTATGCTTGCAACTCCTACACTCTCAAACGCAAGAACACCTAGACATCAACTTAGCTCATGTTACATAGGCTCAACTCCAGATAACATTGAGGGTATTTTTGATTCTTATAAAGAGATGGCACTACTATCTAAATTTGGTGGTGGCATAGGTTGGGATTGGACAGGTGTTAGAGCTATGGGTTCATCCATAGATAACCATAAAAATGCAGCTGGTGGAACTATACCTTTTCTAAAAATAACAAATGATATAGCTATTGCAGTTGATCAGCTTGGAACTAGAAAAGGGGCTATCGCTGTTTATCTTGAACCTTGGCACTTAGATATAAATGACTTTTTAGATCTTAAAAAGAATTCAGGTGAAGAGAGACGTCGTGCTCATGATCTTTTTCCATCACTTTGGATAAATGATCTTTTTATGAAGAGAATTGAAGAGGATGCTATGTGGACCCTTTTTGATCCTTATGAGGTTAATTTACAAGGTCTTTATGGTGAAGCGTTTGAAAAAGCTTACATAGAGTATGAAAATGACAAAACAATCATAAAAGAGCACATAAAAGCTAAAAATCTTTGGAAAAAAATACTTTTATCTTATTTTGAAAGTGGTTCACCATTTTTATGTTTTAAAGACAATGCAAACAGAGCTAATCCAAATGATCATTATGGTTTTATTCGTAGTTCAAACCTTTGTACAGAGATTTTTCAAAACACTGAACCTAACACCTACTTGATCAAACTTATCTTTGAAGATGGACAAATTATAACCTATGATGAAAATGAGATAGTAACACTAGATGATGGTATAGAGAAAAAAGCTAACAAAGTTAGTGCTTTAGACTACATTGGTGGTCAAAGAGTGTTTATGGTTGAAAAAGAGAAGATAGATGGTGCAACTGCTGTTTGTAACCTTGCATCTGTAAACCTCTCTAAAATCAACACTAAAGAGGATATAGATAGAGTAGTTCCAACAGCTATAAGATGTTTAGACAATGTTATAGATTTAAACTTTTACCCACTTGAAAAAGTAAAACGCTCAAATATGAGATCAAGATCCATAGGTCTAGGTGTTATGGGTGAGGCTCAGATGTTGGCAGAATCTGGCATTATGTGGGGTTCACAAGAGCATTTTGACAAGATAGATGAGATTATGGAAGCTGTATCTTTTAACGCTATAAGTTCTTCTGCAGACTTAGCAGTTGAAAAAGGGCAATACCCAGAATTTGAAGGCTCAAAATGGTCTCGTGGAATCTTCCCTATGGATCATGCTAATGCAGAGGTAAGAAACCTAATAGACAGAGGTGGACTTTTTGCACCAAATTACGATTGGGACTCTTTAAAAAACAAGGTTAAAGATGTTGGTATGAGAAACGGTTACCTAATGGCTATAGCTCCAACTTCATCTATATCTATACTTACAGGTACAACTCAAGCTATAGAGCCTGTTTATAAAAGGAAATGGTTTGAGGAAAATCTAAGTGGTTTAATCCCTGTTGTAGTACCTAAACTATCACCAGACACTTGGGCATTTTACACTCCATCTTACGATCTTGATCAGACAATCTTGATAAAAGCAGCAGCTATAAGACAAAAATGGTTAGATCAAGGACAATCTCTAAATATCTTTTTAACACTAGATAAAGCAAGTGGAAAATACTTAAACGAAATATATATGCTAGCTTGGAAACTAGGTTTAAAATCTACTTACTACCTAAGAAGTCAGTCTCCAGAAGCATCAAATGATGTTGAAGATAGATCTATGGAGTGTGTTGGTTGTCAATAGTCAATAAAAATACCATTGAGACACTAAATAATCGTTTTGAGTCATTTATAGACTCTGAGATTAAAGAGTTAAATGTAATCGATCCTACAAGCTTTAAACTAACTCTTAATGCACAAGATAAAGTTAAAGATTTTGATTGGACTGGATTAGAGTTTAATTTTAATGGTGTTAGTGATGCTCATCTTGTAGATTCATCTAAGTTAAATTTTGTAGATACAACAGATGGAATCACTATCTTACAAGAGGATTCAAAGCTGATTTTTGGAGTTGGATCTTACAAAAACAAATCATCTATTAAAAACTCTCAACTATTTTTTGAGTGTGCCTCACTAAAGTATGAAGAGATCTCTTTTATAGAGTAGTTTATGCTTAACATATACCAAGAGGTTTCGACATTAGATAAAAGAGCTTATGAAAAGTTTAGCCTAAGTGAAGATCTTCTTATGGAACACGCTGCACTATCTATAAGCAAATACATTAAAACAAACTTTCCAAAAAAAACAAGTGTTCATATAGTTTGTGGTACTGGAAACAATGGTGCTGATGGTCTTGCTTGTGTTCGTTTACTTGATGGCTATAATGTAAGTTTTTCAATCCCTTTTTGGCTTAAAAGTGAGATGGCAAAGCTTCAATTTAAAAGATTAGAACTTTTAGGTTTTAAGTGTAAAAATAGTTTTTTTAACTCAGAAGTTATAGTTGACGCTATTTTTGGAACTGGATTAAACAAAGAGTTAAACCAAGAAACAAAAGAGTTAATTGATCAGATAAACAAAACCAACTCCTTTATAATCTCATGTGATACACCAAGTGGATTAAGTCAAACTCAACATAAAACTTGTATAGATGCAGATGTAACCATAACTATGGGTGCATATAAAGAGTTTATGTTTGAAGATTACTCAAAAGACTTTTTAGGTGAACATTATGTGGCTGACTTAGGTTTAGCAAAAGAGTTATATCAAACTCAAACAGATGTAAAACTTTTAGAATTAGAAGATTTAAAACTACCATTAAGAGATAAACAGAACACATATAAGGGTAGTTTTGGTCATCTTAGTGTTCTAAGTGGAGAAAAGAGTGGTGCTTCTATTATAAGTTCACTAGCTGCTTTTAACTTTGGAGTAGGGCTTGTAACTATGATTACAAAGAAAAATCTAAACAATATTCCTTACGAAATAATGTCTTCAAACTCACTAGCAACTAACACAAGTGCAATAGCTTTAGGTATGGGTTTAGGTGAAGAGTACTCAACAAACGACTTAGAAAAGATTTTAGATAACACACTTCCTCTACTTTTAGATGCTGATATATTTTATAAAGATATCATTTTAAAACTTCTTAGTAGAGAAAACGTAGTTATAACACCACATCCAAAAGAGTTTATACACCTACTAAAAGTAACTAACATAGCTAACATAAACATAGATGAGCTACAAAGTAAACGTTTTTATTATGTTAAAGAGTTTAGTAAAACATACCCTCATCTTGTTTTACTGCTAAAGGGGGCAAATGTGTTAATAGCAAAAGATAAAAAGATATATGTTAATCCACACGGTTCATCTAAGTTAGCAAAAGGAGGGAGTGGTGATGTTTTAAGTGGGCTCATAGGCTCTCTCTTAGCACAAGGCTATAACATACTAGATGCAAGCATAAACGCATCACTAACACACACCCTTTTAGCTAAAAGCTATAAAGGTGCAAACTTCTCTATGACACCAATAGATTTAATAACTAAGCTAAAAGATATATAAATGAAAAAAATAATCATCCTCTTCTCTGGTGAGGGAACAAATATGTTCAACATCATAAACAAACTTCATAACAAAGAGCTAGAAGTTCTTATGTGCCTAACAAACAATCCTAACTCACCAGCAATAGCTAAACTACAAAATCTAGGTATAAAATGTGAACTACATAACCACAAAGTGTATAACACAAGAGAAGAGTATGATAAAGAGTTAGTAAAACTTATAAACACTTACGGATGTGATTTAGTAGTTTTAAGTGGTTTTATGAGAATACTAACAGATGAATTTACCTCAAATGTGAAAGCTATAAACCTACACCCATCACTTTTACCACTTTATAAAGGCTCAAAAGCTATAGAAAGATCTTATGAGGGTAAAGAGACAGATGCTGGGGTTAGTGTTCATTATGTTAGTAGTGAACTTGATGGAGGAGAGATGATTTTACAAAAATCTTTTACAAAAACTAAAGAAGATAGTTTTGATCAGTTTAGTAAAAAGATAAAAGAGTGTGAGTATGAAATCTTTCCAAAAGCAATTATAAAAGCTTTAAAAGAAAAAATATAGATTTACTATGTTATAAACACAACACTAAAAAAAATATGGAAAAAATTATGGATAATATTTTAAAAATTGGAAAGTACGAGCTTGGTTCACGCCTAATAGTTGGAAGTGGAAAATACAAAGATTTTCAAACAACAAAAGAGGCAACACTTGCGAGTGGAAGTGAACTTATAACAGTTGCAGTAAGACGCTTAAACATCACAGACCCAGATAAAGAAAATCTAAGAGATACTTTTGCTGGTACAAATGTAAAGTTTTTACCAAACTCTGCTGGTTGTGTGACTGCTGAAGAAGCTATAACAACTTTTAGATTAACAAGAGAAGCAACAGGGATAGATCTTATAAAACTTGAGGTTATAGGTGATACTAAAAAAACACTTTACCCTGATGTTTTAGAGACTATTGAAGCTTGTAAAGTGTTAGCAAAAGATGGTTTTACTATTATGGCTTACACAAGTGATGATCCTATCATGGCAAAACGCCTAGAAGATGCTGGAGCTCACGCAATCATGCCACTTGCAGCGCCAATTGGAAGTGGTCTTGGGATTCAAAACCCTTACAACATAGCATTTGTTAAAGACGCGGTTAATCTACCTATCATAGTTGACGCTGGTATTGGTTGTGCAAGTGATGCAGCTTACGCAATGGAGTTAGGTGCTGAGGGTGTTCTTACAAATACTGCTATAGCACAAGCACAAAATCCAATGATTATGGCTGAAGCTATGAAACATGCAGTTCAAGCTGGTCGCATGAGTTACTTAGCTGGACGTATCCCTAAAAAGCCTTATGCAACTGCTTCAAGCCCAATAGATGGACTTATACAGTTTTAAACCTCTTCACCTTTTAAAAGTGCATACCATGAGTTTTCAAGAGGGGTAAGTTTCTCTAACTTATCCCAAAGCTCTCTTGGTGTCATTTTGGCATGTATTAACATAGCACTTACAACAGCAAACTCCTCTTCAAAGTACTCACTTGCATTATCTCTAGTACCCTTTAAAACATCCTGAGGATTAAAATCGCCACCAAATTCAAGTTTATATGCTAAAAAATCATGATTTGCAGATGAAGCTAAAAACAGACCATATTGATCCATTTTAAGTAGTGAAAAAGCGTCATTGTATTGGGCTTCATTTTTCAGATTATAAGCAAAAGTATATATATGCTGATCATCACCATTAAGCTTAAACTGTGCAACACAAATAGCTATGATTTTATCATTATATTCAACGTTAAAAAAAGATGGTTTAAACTCAACGCTTATAGGATTATCTAAAATATCTTCATCCTCATCTCTAAGTCTTAAAGCTATAAAAGGCATAGAGTGCATCTCCCCCATAGGAACAGCATTAAACTCTTGTAGGTGTTTTATTAAACCTTGTATATTTGGTGGTAGAACCTCGTTATCTTGTCTCATTTTTTAACCTTAAAATATTAATTTAGTATAAAAACAACACAATTATATCTTATTTAAACAGTTTTTAGATATAATTTCGCTTTCAAAAATTATATTAATTTATTGAAATCCTTTATCTACACCTTGAACTGCAATTTGAGGTGTAACTTACACCCCAAAACACTTTTTATAATCTAGCTTTTACTATATTTACCGCTTCAACCATATTTTTTAAAGATGGTATAACCTCTTCATATTTTCTAGTTTTTAGTCCACAATCTGGATTTATCCATAACTGTTTACTTGGTAAAACCTCTAAAAGTGAATCTATTTGTCTAACCATCTCATCTACACTTGGAACTCTTGGTGAGTGTATGTCATAAACTCCTGGTCCAACCTCTTGTTTGTAACCATGCTCTTTAAAGATTTTAAGTAAAGTGTTTCCACTTCTTGCAGTTTCTATACTTATAACATCAGCGTCCATATCTTCTATGGTTTTAATGATAGAATTAAACTCACTATAACACATGTGTGTATGTATTTGTGTGTCTTGTGTAGCAGTACTAACAGATATCTTAAAATCCCTAACAGAGTTGTTTTCATACTCTTTGATGTTCTCCTCTCTAAGTGGATAACCCTCTTTAAAAGCAGCTTCATCAACTTGTATAATCTTAATACCAGCATCTTGAAGATCGCTTATCTCATCACTTAAAGCAACACCTAATTGTTTTGAAACCTCACTTCTAGGTATATCATCTCTAACAAACGACCAGTTTAACATTGTTAGTGGACCACTTAACATCCCTTTCATAGGTTTGTTAGTTTTACTTTGTGCGTATTTTATCCACTCTAATGTCATAGGTTCTGGACGAGATACATCAGCATATATAAAAGGTGGTTTTACACATCTACTACCATAAGATTGTACCCAAGCATTTTTTGAAAATCCAAAGCCATCCATCATCTCACCAAAATACTCAACCATATCATTTCTCTCAGGCTCACCATGAACTAAAACATCAATTCCAACATCCTCTTGAACCTTAATACAATCATCTATATAAGCTTTCATTTTACTTTCATAAACATCTCTGTCTATTTCACTACTTTTATAAGCTTTTCTAGCCTCTCTAACCTCAGGTGTTTGTGGAAAACTTCCTATAGTAGTTGTAACTAAATCACTATAGTTTAGATGCTCTTTTTGTTTTTTAAGTCTAGTGCTAAACTCACCATCTCTTTGAAGTTTTGTAAGGTTTTTAACTCTATCTTGAACATCAGCATTATGTATCTTTTTAGAGTTTTTTCTTACTTGGATATCTTTTTTATTTTGATTATATCTTTTTTGTTCATCTTCACTTAGAGTATCACCTGAGTATATCTTAGCTAAAAGTGTCAACTCATCTAACTTCTCCAAAGCGTAAGAAAGATTAGTTTTTATCTCATCATCCATGTTTGTTTCATACTTAAGTGTATATGGAACATGTAAAAGTGAGCAAGATGTTGAAACTACAACTTTATCTTTATCAAAACCAAAACTCTCTAATAACTCTACACTTTTTGTAAAATCGTTTTTCCAGATATTTCTTCCATCTACAACACCAGCAATCAAAACTTTATCTGAATTTTTGATCAACTCTAAAGACTCTATATTTTTTTTGCCATATATAAAATCTAAGCCTAAAGCGTAAAGTGGTGTATTTACTAAAACCCTTGTAAGCTCATTTGAGTGTTCAAAATATGTAGTAACTATAACTTTTATATTTTTACTAACTCCACAAAGATAATCGTAAGCTTTTTTAACTAAAGAGAGTGTTTTAGCATCACTACCTTTTACAAAATAAGGTTCATCTATTTGAACTATTATCTCATCATCTAAAGCAGAGATTATCTCAAAAAGCTTTGCATACTGCTCTAAAACAGAGCCAAAAAGTGAAAAAACATCTCCACCATCTACTTTGTTAGATAGACCAAGATATGTAAATATACCTATAATATTGATTTTTGTTTTTACACCTAACTCTTTAGCTTCATTGTACTCATCTACAATCTTTTTAGCATTTAACTTATAAACATCATCACTACTTAACTCAGGAACTATATAGTGGTAGTTTGTGTTAAACCACTTAGTCATCTGCATAGCTTTTCTATCTTTGTCACCTCTAGCCATACTAAAATATAAATCTTCAGCACTTAAATCTTTAAAACGCTTTGGTATAGCACCTAACATTATAGAAGTATCTAACATATTGTCATATAGTGAAAAATCATTAGAGCTTATAAAATCAACTCCTGCATCTTTTTGGTAAAGCCAGTGTCTCTTTTTAAGCTCACTTGCAACATTTTCAACTTCACTAAAATCACACTTTTTAGCCCAAAACTTCTCTAAAACTTTTTTTAACTCTCTTTGCTCACCTATACGAGGGAAACCAACTACTAAACTTTTTGACATTACTATATCCTTATAAAAAACAAACCTTTTGGTTTGAAATAAAAAAGCAAATATTTTGCTAACTATGATTTAAAACAGTTTATAAAGTAGTACAGAAGGAGGGTGAACACCAGTTCTTCTAAATGCAAAAAAGGTGTTATAAAAGGGGCATCTAGGGATAAAATGGTTTAAAAGAAGTATTAAACGGATAATCTTTTTAAAATAACAGTTACAATGACAAACTTTAGAGTTTTCTAAAATTATAGATGAAAGAGGGGAGGTATCTGGTGGATCCTCCTCCAAATCATCCTCATTAGATATCTTGTTATATAAAAACTCTTGGGAGCTGCTACTTATAGCATCAAGTTTAATAGCACTAGAGTAGGCTTGCACAGATGCAAAAGTAAAATAGTTTTTACCAAACCCTTTAGGTGCTCTCAAGACTTTTCCTTTTTTTGTTTTTGAAATTATACACTATATTTTCTATTTTTATCACTTATAGATGTTATAATATACAAAAACTTAAGGTAGTAGATGCAGTTTTTTAAAGATTTGCCACAAGCAAAAAGAGAACTCCTTTTAAAACAAATAAAAGTTCCTCGTTACACCTCTCGTATGTTCTTTTTTCTGAAATTTTTATCCTATACTTATTTTGAGTTTTCGTTAGAAGTAATGTATCGTTCCACTTCTAAAGCAGCTTAGTCTAGCTTGTTCGGGAGTCAGATAATTACACTTTAAATTTGAGTGGCGAG
>WFNF01000005.1 GCA_015488775.1 Helicobacteraceae bacterium | reverse complement strand
ATTATATAAATTATACAATTAATAATTAGGAGTTATATATGCAAAGCATTGAAAATATTTTAAGTAAACTAGATATAGATTCTGTAACAAAAGTAGAATCTTATGAAAATATAAAAGATCTGTTTGAACTTTTTGAGGAGGTTGTTTATAGAGAGGATATTGAACTTTTTAAAAAACTTGTTGATAACTTAGATGATGTCAATATACAAAATAAGTATGGTTGGACACTTCTACACATAACAATTAGACGTGATCAAAGGCAGATGCTTGAGTATGCACTTGAAAAAGGTGTAGATATAGATAAAGTTGATGGAGTAGGTTGGACACCACTTATGGAGTCTATTATGGATGATAAACCTGAACTGTGTAAGCTTTTGTTAGATAAAGGTGCAAATATTGATATTGCAAATGCTAGAGGTGCAACTGCCTCTGCTTTAGTACAAAAATTTGCTAGACAAAGTATGTATAAATACTTTTTTTAGCGAACTTTGTTTATGATATGAAATTTATCTGGATTGCTTGAGTTATAGTAAGGTTTAACTACAGCATTCTGGTATCCACCAGAGTTTGTAATACTTAAAATTTTTCCAACTTTTAGACCTTTAAAAAATAGCTTATCTAATCCAGAAGTTATAACTTCATCACCAACTTCAACTTTTATCCATGCTGGCATAAACTCTACAATAAGCTCTTTTTTATTGTTACCATGAATTATTCCAGGTGCTTTGTTTTTACCAACATAAACTGAGTATGAACACTTTATATCTGGATTTAGTAAGCCAATAGCCTGAGAATTTTTAAATGTAACAATTCCAGCGGTAATCTCATTTGAAACTAGACCATATATCTCACTTTGATTTAACTCTTGTGTTTGAAGATATATTTTATTTTTGTCAGCAAATTTTACATAAGATATAGTAGAGGCGATACTAACATATGGTTTGAATTTTTTTGAGATATTATTTTCTTTATATAATCCATTAAGTTCATTTGCCATTTGATGCATAAGAAGGTGATTCTTTTTATATTTCACTAATTCATCTTGAAGTTTTACTATGGTTTCTTTTTGATTGAAATGTTCAGTAATGGATTGAAGTGTAGTATCAATAACTTTATGATAAGTTGATTTAGTGTAGTTTAGAACATTTATAAAAGGTTTTTGAACACTTGAAGAGTAGTATAAAGCACCTATAAAAAGTGCTAAAACTATACTTAAAATTGCAAAAAAATCTTTATTCATCTTCAAAAAGTTCTTGAAGCATATCTATCTCTTCTAGTGCACGACCTGTTCCACGTGCAACTGCTAGAAGTGGTTCATCAGCAACGTAAACAGGTATCTTAACTACATCTGAAAGGTATTTGTCCAGACCTCTAATTAAAGCCCCACCACCAGTTAAAATAATACCATGGTTTACTATGTCACCAGCTAAGTCAGGTGGCATTTTTTCTAATACATCTCTAAGAGCTTCTGCTATCTCTTTAAGTGGTTCTCTCATAGCTTCTCTAGCATCTTCATTAGTTAGCTCAATTGAACTAAGAAGACCTTCAACTTGATCACGACCATTTACAACCATAGATAGTTCTTCATCTAAGGCTATAGCAGTACCAATGTTTATTTTTATATCTTCAGCTGAGCGTTCACCAATTAGAAGATTGTATTTTTTCTTTACAAAGTCAACTATTGCTTTATCTATCTTATCTCCAGCAACTCTGATTGATTTTGAGAGTACTAGACCACCAAGTGATGCAACACCTATTTCTGTTGTACCACCACCAATATCAACAACTAAGTTTCCTTGTGGTTGTCTAATGTCAATACCTGCTCCAATAGCAGCAGCCATAGGCTCTTCTATAAGATAAACCTCTCTAGCTCCAGCACTTATTGCTGAGTCTCTAACAGCTTTTCTTTCAACTTGTGTTAGACCGTAAGGTACACAAATTATGATTCTAGGGCTGATGAGAGATGTTCTACCATGAGCTTTTTCAATGAACTTTCTTATCATCTTTTCAGTCATATCAAAGTCTGCAATAACGCCATCACGCATAGGGCGTATAGCTCTAATATTTCCAGGTGTTTTACCAACCATCTCTTTTGCTTCTTTACCAACAGCTAATATTTTTTGTTGACCATTTCTTTCTGTTTTAACAGCAACTACAGATGGCTCATTTATTATGATTCCTCTACCTTTAGCAATAACTAAAGTATTTGCAGTTCCAAGGTCAATAGATAAGTCATTTGAAAAAAGTCCAATTAATTTGTTAAATACCACTACACGTCCTTACGCAATTTTTTTTGTCTCTTTTTTTATATAAAGAGGATGCTCGTTGTTTTCTACAACATCTTTTGTTATAATAATCTCATAATGTGGAAATTCAGGTAGTGTGTACATTATCTCAACCATCATCTCCTCTAAGATTGCTCTTAGTCCACGTGCCCCAGTTTTTCTTTTTATAGCCTTACTTGCTATAGCTTTTAATGCATCATTTTCAAAAGTCAAAGTAACATCATCAATAGCAAAAAGTTTTTTATATTGTTTTATAAGAGAGTTCTTTGGCTCACTTACTATTTTTACCATTGCTTCTTCATCTATCTCTTCCAAAGAAGCAATAATTGGTAAACGACCTATAAGCTCAGGTATAACACCAAAGTTAATTAAATCATCAGGCTCAACTGATGCATAAGTCATATTCTTTTCATCTTTAGATTTCTGAGTTTGTCCAAAACCTAAAATATTAGCACCCTCTTTTTTTGCTAAAATCGCATCTAATCCATCAAAAGCACCACCACATATAAATAAAATATTTGATGTGTCAATTTGTAGAAAATCTTGATTAGGGTGTTTACGTCCACCTTTTGGCGGAATGTTTACTATAGATCCCTCTATAATTTTTAAAAGTGCTTGTTGAACACCCTCTCCACTAACATCACGAGTTATTGATCTGTTTTCAGACATTCGAGATATTTTATCTACTTCATCTATAAAAACTATACCTTGTTGAGCACGATCCACATCTCCATCAGCACTTTGAAGCAGTTTAGTTAGTATGTTCTCAACATCTTCACCAACATAACCAGCTTCAGTTAAAGAGGTCGCATCTGTTATAGCGATAGGAACATTTAACACTTTAGCTATAGTTTGTGCCATCAATGTTTTACCAGAACCAGTTGGTCCAATAAGTAGAACATTTGATTTTGCAATCTCAGTATCATCATCTAAATTACAAGATTTAAAGATACGCTTGTAGTGGTTATATACAGCTACACTAAGAAGTTTTCTAGCTCTTTCTTGACCTATAACATACTGAGATAAAAAGTTATCTAGCTCTTTTGGCGTCATAAGTTTACTAACTGAATCAACAAGTTTTTCATTTTTTTCACTTGTTTTTTCATCTCCAAACATTATTTTGTAAGCTGAAAATACACAATTTTTACATATATATACACCACTTCCCGCTATTAGAGGGTTGTGCTCACTTTCATTTGCTTGACAAAAACTACACTTTCTACTTGTCATATTACTTTCTTTCAAAGGGAATGCCCCTTTTTGTTTTTAATATAAAATTACACATATTTTTTACCATAGTGTTTGTTGTACTTGTTAAAATTTCATTAGCTGTATCTTTTATAGGGTTGCCAGATTCAAAAAGATCTCTATAAGCATTTTTAAGAGCATCTATGTCTGAACGCTCAACATGACGTCTAAGTCCTGTTAGGTTTAGACCTCTAATATTTGCTCTGTTCCCCTCAGCCATACAGTAAGGTGGTATATCTTGAGACAATGCACTAGCTCCACCAACCATAGCAAAATCACCAATTTTTACAAATTGATGTATAGGTGTCATTCCACCAATTACAACATTATCACCAAGCTCTACATGGCCTGCTAATGTTGCCGCATTTGCTAAAATACAGTTATTTCCAATAATTACATCATGTCCTAAGTGAACATATCCCATAAAAAGATTATTATTTCCAACTATAGTTTTCGCTCCACCACCCTTAGTTCCAGGGTTAAATAAAGTAAATTCTCTAATTGTATTACCATCGCCAATTATCAGTTCAACATCTTCACCCGCAAATTTTAAGTCTTGAGGAATTGATCCTATAACTGCATGTGAAAAGATATGGTTGTTCTTACCTATAGTAGTTTTACCATAGATATAAGTACCTTGATCAATTATAGTTCCATCACCAATTTTGCTTTGCGCGCTAATATGGCAAAATGCACCTATAGTCACATCTTCACCAATTATAGCGCCATCTTCAATAATGGCGTGTGCTGATATCTTACTCATCTCTACTTATCTACTATCATCGCTTTTAGTTCAGCTTCACTAGCAAGGACTCCATCAACATAAGCTTCACCTCTAAGAACCCAAGTTGCACCTCTGTTTTTTATAACTGATACATGGTACTCAAGTTTATCACCTGGCTTAACAGGTCTTCTAAATTTTGCTTTATCTATACTCATAAAGTAAACAACTTTATTTTTTATCTCTTCTTCTGATACATCCATGCTTTTAAATGCTAAAATTCCACCAGCTTGTGCTAGTCCCTCTAAAATCATTACGCCTGGGTATATTGGATGCCCTGGAAAGTGTCCTTGGAAAACATTTTCAGAAATAGATACATTTTTGTAAGCTATAAGTTTTTCACCCTCATGAATTTCAGTAACTCTATCTACTAATAAAAAAGGGTATCTATGTGGTAATATTTTTTGTATTTCAACTACATCTAATGTCATTTTAAGTGCCTTATATAAAGAAAAATTTTCGCATTATATCTAAGATTAGATAAATAAAAGTTTTTTGTATATGGATTTTATACAAAAAATTTACTATAAAATGACTATTTAAGTTGTTGATATTCAACTTTTTATCTAGTTTTCAAGTTTTACTTTAGAATTTACAGATAAACCGTAGATTATTAAAACAACTTATGAGTGCTATAAATTTAATTCGTGATTTGGATACTATAACTTTCTATGACTAGGAGAACGTATTATGGTCTTAATCTTTTTTAAGACCTATTTTATAGCCTAATTTACTTACGCTTACAATTAAATCAGAAGATGTTTTGGCCCTAACTCTGTGTATTAAGGATCTTAGTGTTTGATGTGATTTGTTTTTATGCCATAGAACATCTATGATATCTTCATTATATACAACATTGTTTCTGTTTGTGCATAGTAAATCTATTAATTTAAGTGCTTTAGGACCTATATTTACAAGTTTATCTTCATTATAAAGTAATTTTGTGTTGGTGTTAAATATATACCCATCAACTAGAATAAGGTTTTTATCATCTTTTTTAGGTGGAAGAGGGTAGCTAATTGAGTCTAATTTTGCTTTAGCTAGTTGCATAGTAGCTAATATGTCTTTATCTCTATATGGCTTTAGAAGATAAGCAAAGGCAGAACTTTTACCAGCAAGTTCAATCATCTCTTTATCTGAGTACGCAGTTAAAAAGATAATTATTATATTAGGTTTTATATTACTAATCTCTAAGGCAGCCTCACACCCTGATATAGAGTCATTTAACATTATATCCATAAGGATTAAATCTATATGTGAGCTTTTTGCCATGTTTATTGCACTTACACCTGTATCTATAATGTCAATTACATTGTGACCCTCATGTGTAAGTATTTTACTTAAGTAGTTAGCAGGTATAACCTCATTTTCAACAATTAAAATATTCATTTTAAACTCATTTTATCTTTTTGTTTAAAAAAAATACTATATTGTAAACCATTGATGTTTTTTATAGATAAAGTTGCTTTTAGTTGTTGAACTGACATTTTTATTAAGCTTTGTCCAAAACCTGCATTTGCATCTTTAGACATTCCACATCCATTATCTTGATATATTAGTGTAAATGTATCATCAACTTCGCTTAATGATATAGTTATACTGCCTTTATTATTATGAAAAGCATACTTAATAGAGTTTGTAATAAGTTCATTTATAATAATACCAAATTGTATCATATCTTCTATATTTAGTTTCAAAGGTATGATGTCTAGTTTTAGATTTATAGATGTGTCATTTTCAAGTATATGCTTGGATAATAAATATATATACTCTTTAAAACATATATTTGCAAAATTATCACTTTTATATAAAATTTCATGTGCCATAGCTATAGACTCGATTCTTAGTCTATTTTTCTCAATAAGTTCATGCACCTGAGGTATATCACTTTCATACCTCTCAAGCCCTAAAATAGATGCTACTATATTTAGATTGTTTTTCACTCTATGGTGAACCTCTTTAAGTAAAAACTCTTTTTCTTGATTTGCTTTTTGTAGTTTTTCATAAGACTTTTTAATAGCTTGGTTATAGACTAAACTAAGCCCAAAAACAAAAAAGAGTAATAAAAACAGTGCCAATAAAAATTCGCTATCTCTTAGATAAGGGTAATGATCTGCATTTAAAAAGCCATAAGCCATAACAAGGCTAAATATAACCAAGAGTACAGAAGCATGATAGATAAAATCTTTAGTTTCTAACATCATTGATGCAACTAGTGGAACAAGGATTATAAGTAAAATGTGTAAGCTATATTCAAAATGAACAATAAAAAAAAGTATAACTACACTACACAACCAAAATAAAAAAATAATAGTTTTATTAAAATCTCTATTTAAAAAATAGTGTTTCAAAATGAAGTAAGAGATACTAAGACTAAAAATATCTACAAAAGCAACAATATAATCATGTGTATATAATCTGATTATTGCTGAAAGTATATCACCAACAGAAAAAATAAGAGTTGATCCAAATAGATACTTTTCTCTATCTGTTTTATAATGCTTTATATTGTAGATTTTATTTATGATAAATGATATAAAGTAGTCCTTGTAAAATTAATTAATATTATAAAATATGTAAAATTATACTTTAAAATATATTATATTAACTTATATTGTATGATATATCCCCCTCCCGAACCAAATATTTATGTATCCTCTTTGATCAGATATTTAATACCTATACTTTATTTAGTAAACTTTTGAAGCTTTTTATTGACTATACACTCTCAAAAAATTAATTTATATTTGATACAAATCAAGTAAATATTAATTAAGTTAAAGTAAACTTCAAAATGCAAAACTTTACTAATCCTAATCAAAAAACATCTTACTTTCTTTCACAAGTTCATCAACCATTTTTCCTTTTTGGAATTATCAATGCTGTTCTTTATATGATAGCTTTTGCTATCTCTTATAAACTTATGTTTTCAGGCTCAAATCTTTTAATGGATACTCCTAAACATTTTCACTCTTACTCTATGATGTATGCTGTAATAAGTCAATTTTTTGTTGGTTTTCTTTTTACAACTTTTCCTAGATTTTTACAAGCTGAAGTTATCTCTAAAAAATATTATATGAGTACATTTTGGCTTTTTCAAGTTGGTAGTTTGACTTATCTTCTTGGTGCTTTTTTAAACTCACATCTTATGAGCTTTGGTATGTTGATTTTATTTATAGCACAAATATCTTTTGTGTACAAACTTTTTGAGATATATAAAAACTCTACATTTACTCAAAAAGATGATATGTTTTGGATGTTACTTGCAAATTTTATAGGTATAGCAACGCATATAATAATCATTGCACAAACTTTTTTAGATTTTAGTGTACACCCTTACTTTATAGCTTTTTATCTTTACATAGTTTTTTTAACTTTTAGTGTAGGCTCAAGAATGGTACCATTTTTCTCACACTCTATGGTTGGTAAAAGTAAAAATTTTATGAAGATAGTATTTTCATTGTTAGCTCTGAAAGTTTTAATCCATCTTATAGCTGTACCTTATATAGAAAGCCTTGTAGATATAGCTTTAGCAACTTTTATAATTTTAGAGTACAAAAAATGGAAAATAGATTTTAAAAATGCACCTATAATTTTAAAAATACTTCACATAGCTATGTTATGGGTTCCATTTGGTCTAGTAATAGGTACATTAGCATCACTTAGTGAAGATTATTTTGATATATATTTAAACTATACTCAAATTCATCTTCTTGTTCTTGGTTTTGTTATAACTATGTTAATAGGTTTTGGAACTAGGGTGACTTTAGGACATTCAGGAAGACCTCCTCACGCAGATGCAACAACTACAAAAATCTTTTATCTAACTCAACTTGTTGTTCTTGCTAGATTTGTTTTTGGTATAGGTTTTGGATTAAATAGCTCTTTGTTTTGGCTTTTTGATATAAGTATAACTTTATGGATTTTACTGTTTGTATTTTGGAGTGTAAAGTTTGCTCCAATATTAACTCAAATTAAGCAGTAGAAAACTTGAAGAAAGCATCTATCATTGTACACAAGGCACATTCATAAAATCATTGACCTAGCAATAAGGTAGGCGCAAAGATTTTCTAAACGCCTCTTATGCACAAGCATAGACGCTACTTGTTGTTCCCTACTGCTTAATTTGAGTATTAATTTTTAAAAAGCTAGAGTAATTTATAGATATTTAGTTAAAATTACATTACTTAATTATAAAGATATATATGAAACCTTTCTCAACACTAAAAATTGATCAAAAAAATATAGACAATCTCACATCTTTGGGTTATACCCAAATGACAAGAGTTCAAGAGTTAACTCTTCCTACAATGCTTGATGGAAAAGATGTTACAGCTAAAGCAGTTACTGGAAGTGGTAAAACAGCAGCTTTTGCTCTTGCACTTTTAAATAACCTAGATGTAAAAAGATTTAGAATACAAACTTTAGTTCTAGCACCAACTAGAGAGTTAGCTGATCAAGTTGCACAAAACATAAGATCTATTGCAAAGTATATGCACAATGTAAAAGTTTTAACCCTTTGTGGTGGAAGCCCGATGAGAAGACAGATGCAATCACTTTCTCACCATGCACATATAGTTGTTGGAACACCTGGACGTATTATGGATCATCTTGAGCGTGAAACTTTAAAACTTGATGAGGTAAATACATTTGTTTTAGATGAAGCTGATCGTATGCTAGATATGGGTTTCATAGAAGATATAGAAAAAATTTCATCATATATGTCAAATAAAAAACAAACATTACTTTTTTCAGCAACTTATCCTAGTGAGATTATGTCTCTTGCTAAATCACTTCAAAATGATGCAATTTTTATTGAATCAGATGAGCTTATACAAGAGAGTAAAATAGAGGAAAACCTTTTTAAACTTGGAAATGATGAGAGTAGAGACGAACTAGTTTTAAAAATCCTTTCAAAATATGATTCTGATCAAAGTATGATATTTTGTAATACAAAAATAAAAACTATGGAATTAACACATTTTTTAAATGAAAATGGTGTAGATGCTATAGCATTAAATGGTGATTTAGAGCAGTTTGAGAGAGTTGATGTACTTACTCAGTTTACATCACTTAGTTCAAGAGTTATGGTTGCAACTGATGTCGCAGCTCGTGGTCTTGATATAAAAGAGATGGGTTTAGTTATCAACTATGATTTACCTAGGGAAAAAGCATCTTATACACATCGCATAGGTAGAACAGGACGCGCGGGTATGAGTGGTGTTGCATGTTCAATATATACAAATTATGAGCAAAAGTTCTTAGATGAGTATAGTATGAATAACCCAAACTTTTTTGATGAAAATGCTTTAGAAAATCAAAAAATAAAGATGATTTTAGCTCCATATAAAACTATACTTATAGATGGTGGAAAAAAAGATAAAGTAAGAGCAGGGGATATACTTGGAACTTTAGTAAAATCAGCTGGAATTACAAACACACATATAGGAAAAATCACAGTTAACGATAGACAATCATATGTCGCAGTAGATCGTGACTCAGCACAAAAAGCTTTTGATTATCTAGTTAATGGAAAGATAAAAGCTAAAAGATTCTCTATCTGGCTTTTAGAGTCTTAAAGTAAAATACTTATTTGTATATTGAAGGCTCTGAATATTTAAATCTTTTGTGACACCAAAACCAGTGATCAGGATTTTTTCTTATAACATCTTCAAGTATATTTGCTTGTAGTTGAGTTAAGTTTTTAATATCGACTTTTTTATCACCACTTGGCTCAATTTTAACTTCATCAAAAAACTCTAATTCAAATCTATTTTCATCAATGTTTTTAATGTAAACTGGAATAATTGCAGCATTATGTTTTAGTGCAAGTTGAGCTGTTGTGGGTATAAAATAAGTTTTATGATTAAAAAAATCAACCTCAATACCAGCATTTTCTCTAACTGCTTGATCAATTAGTAAAGAGATAGTTCTACCCTCTTTAAGTTCTTTATTTATAGCTCTTATCGCTTTTTGTTTCTCTACAATTTTGTTTTTAAACTTTTCTCTTGCTTTACTCATAAAAAGTGATAGTTTTTTATTGTTAAGTTCTTTAAAAACTACAAGAGATGGCTCAACAAAAGCACCAATACTTGCTCCACCCATCTCCCAATTACCAAAATGAGCAGTTACAAAAATTATAGCTCTATTGTCATTTTTGATTTTTTTTACTATATCTTGATTTTTTATTGTAACCATCTCTTTTAGCTCATTTATGCTCATATAGTGAGATTCAACTATTTGTATAAAATTTGTAATCAAATTTAAAAAACATTGTTTAGAGATTTTCTCTTTTTCATCACTACTTAGCTCGTCCCCAAAAGTATAATCAAGATTTGCTTTAATAATTTTTCTTTGCTTTATGAGCAATGGATAAGCTAGTGTTGCAACACTTTTATAAAAAAAAGTTCTAAAGTTTTTAGGAAACAACATTAAAAGTTTTATAAAAAACATAGTGCTATAGTACATATATTAGACTCCTAAAAGTTGTTTTGCTTGTGTATATATAAGTTTTGGATCTATATCTTGTATAGTGAAGTCGTTTTTATCTATAGCCATGATATCTACTTTTGAGTTAGAATTTATAGCTATATTTTTAGAGGTTTTAAATATCATTCTCTCATTTGTAGGTCCAAAGATAGTTATGGATGCTACATTATGAGCCCATGCCATATGTGTTGGCCCTGTATCATTTCCAATAACTAGATCACAATGAGCTATGGTGTTAGATAGCTCTACTAAAGACATTTTTGGTAGTATTTTAACATTTATACAAGATTTTTTTAGTAATCTAGCTTTTTCTAACTCTTCATCATTAGAGTAGGGCACATAAAAGTTAAGCTTTATATTGTTACACACATCTATGATCTTTTCAATTGGGTATATTTTAGAACTCCATGATGCTCCTATAATCAAAATAACATTTTTAGAGTCGCTTAAAAAAGTTGGTTTTTTACCACTAGGAAGAGTTGGCTTTTTAGTTTTTATCTGATCAGAATCTATGTTTAGATTTAGTGCATCATTTATAAGTGTTATATTTCTAATGATGATGTTTTCTTGGTAAGCAATACTTGTTTTATGTTTATATAATTTTGATGCAATAGCTTCTCTAATGGAGTTTTTATCAAAACCGTAAACATTTTTACCTAGAAGTCTTGCAACTATAGCAGATTTTAAAAGACCTTGCATATCTATGATGTAGTCATAATTATCTTGATTTTTTAAAATTTTTATCTGATCAATTAAACCTCTTATAGAT
>WFNF01000004.1 GCA_015488775.1 Helicobacteraceae bacterium | reverse complement strand
TTAGATACATCTTTGGAAGATTTACCTATATTTTCTTAAAACTAAATCAGTCTTTTGACTGATTTGGTACTATAAATATGCTTTTTAAGCACACCTAAGTTAAAATTACAAAAAAACTTAGAGGTTAACATGGCAGATAAAAAACTTTTTGTTGTTACTGCTATATTAATTTCTTTTGGAATTATAGCTTCTTACACACTTTCAACTTATGTTGTTTTGCTTTTTGACACAACTCCTTACCATTTTGCTTTAAGACAACTTATTTTTGGTTTATTCTCCTTGAGTGTAGTTTTTGGTTTATCTTTGCTTGATCCTAAAAAAGCTTTACCATATATAGGCTTTTCATTGTTCTTTATATCTCTTATAGCTATGATTGCTATGCCTTTTTTACCTGCATCTTTAGTAACAGAGGTTGGAGGAGCAAAAAGATGGATTAAGCTTTTTGGTTTTTCCATTGCTCCTGTTGAATTTTTTAAAGTTGGTTTTATATATTTTTTAGCTTGGTCATTTGCAAGAAAGATTGATGATCATAAGGGGATGGGTCTAAAAGAGGAAACTTTGCGTTTTTTACCTTACGCTTTTTTACTTATGGTTGCTATGGTTTTAATTGCTATAGTGCAAAATGACTTAGGGCAAGTTGTAGTTATATCTCTTACTCTTTTGTTTATGATGACTTTATCTGGAAGTTCAATGAAGTTCTTTGGGATGATAGCTAGTGCAGCTTTTGTCTCTTTTATAGGTTTTATATTAACAGCAGACCATAGAGTTAATCGTATAATGTCTTGGTGGGCAACAGCACAAGATACTTACTTAAGTTTATTACCAGACTTTTTAGCATCAAGGCTTAAGCTAGAAAATGTAAGTGAAGCTTATCAAATTGGACACTCTTATAATGCCATAAATAATGGTGGTTTTTTTGGTGTAGGGCTTGGTAATGGAACTTTTAAACTTGGATTTTTAAGTGAGGTTCATACTGACTTTGTTCTAGCAGGTATAGCAGAGGAGTTTGGTTTTATTGGTGTGCTTGTTGTTATATTATCTTTTATGTTTTTTATACAAAGAATATTTAAAATTGCTAATCGTACTAAGGAAAAAACTTATTTTTTATTTAGCGTTGGAGTTGGTTTATTGATCTCTCTTTCATTGCTTGTAAACGCTTATGGTATTAGTGGAATGACACCAATTAAAGGTATCTCCGTTGCATTTTTGTCTTATGGTGGTTCGACTACACTTGCAGCAAGTATTGCAGTTGGTATGGTACTTATGATATCTAAAACTTGTTATTTAGGTAAAGAAAAAAGATACTTAATTAGAGAGGATGATTGATGAAAATTATAATAACTGGTGGTGGAACTGGTGGACATCTTAGCATTGCAAAAACTTTGATGTCATACGCTTTAGAGCGTGGGCACGAATGTGTTTTTGTTGGTTCAAGTGCTGGACAAGATAAATCATGGTTTAATAATGAGTATAATGGTTTTTCTAAAAAATATTTTTTAGATACAAGCGGTGTTGTAAATAAAAAAGGTATAAAAAAAATCTTTTCTCTTATGAAAATGATTAAAGCATTTTTGCAAGCTATATTTATTATTAGAGGTAGTGATCTTGTAATCAGTGTTGGTGGATTTTCAGCAGCACCAGCAGCCTTTGCTAGTGTAGCACTTTTTAAGCCTCTTTACATACATGAACAAAATGCAGCTATTGGTAAGTTAAACTCTATATTGAAACATAAGGCAAAAATCTTTTTTAGCTCTTATGATGAGATATCACCTATAAAATGTTACCCAGTTGATAAAAAGTACTTTGATAGCTCAAGAGTAAGAGAAAACTTTAAAACTATAATTTTTTTAGGTGGCTCTCAAGGTGCAAGTGCTATAAATAATCTTGCTATAGATTTAGCACCAACATTAAAAGAGAAAAAAATAAAAATTATTCATCAATGTGGTAAAAATGATTATGATGCATTGCTTGAATCGTATAAACATTTAGATGTAGAGGTTGATTTGTTTAAGTTTTCTACTGAGTTGGATAAAAAAATGTATGAGGCTGACCTATGTGTTGGACGAAGCGGTGCATCTAGTTTATGGGAACTAATAAGTGTAGGCTTGCCATCTTTTTTTATTCCTTACCCATACGCCGCTTCTGATCATCAGTTTTATAATGCTGAGTTTTTAGTTAAACAAAATTTAGCTTATATGTGTAGAGAGGGTGATGAACTTTTAGAAAAAGCACTTGAATTTTTAGAGTGTGATATAAATGAAATCTCAAAAAAGCTTATAGAGATAAACTCTAAAAATTGTTCAATTGAGATGATAAAACTTATAGAGGAAAAAACAAATGCTTGATACTTTGGCCACAACTCTAGTGAGCCTAATCTTTGACATGGGATATTTAGGTATATTTCTTCTTATGCTTATAGAAAGCTCATTTATACCGTTTCCTAGTGAGTTAGTTCTAATCCCCGCTGGGTTTTTGGCTAGTAAGGGTGAGATGAGTCTTATCTTGATTTTTATAGCTTCTCTTCTTGGATCTATGGTTGGATCATTTATAAACTACTACTTAGCTTTTTTTGTTGGGCGTGCATTTTTAATAAAATATGGAAATTATTTTTTTATATCAAACAAAACACTTTTGAAAATGGAAGATTTTTTTGAAAATCATGGCTCAATCTCAACTTTTAGTGGAAGGTTAATTCCTGGTATTAGACAGCTTATATCAATACCAGCAGGTTTGTCTAAAATGAATATATATAAATTTTCTCTATATACATCACTAGGCGCTACCTCTTGGTCTATTGTGTTAATTGCATTAGGATATGTACTAGGTGAAAACCAAGATATGATTAGTAACTATTTAAAACAAATAACTTTTGTAACAATTGCCTTACTGAGTGTACTTATAGTGGTATATATAGTAAAAAAAAGAAAAAAATCTCTATAATTTGATAACTTTTACTTATCTTTAAAGCTTCAACATATATACTAGCATTAAATAGAGATTAGGGATATCAAATGAGAAACAAAATAGTAGAAGTTCAAGATAGCTTTTTAGAGATTAAAACTATGCTAGCTACGGATGACTTAAACACCAAACTTTTAGAAGATAAGTTTTTAGAGAAACTTACAGATAATGTAGAAGAAACTTTTGTTAAGATGAATGAAGGTATTTGTGAAAGTGCACAGATGTGCTACTCTTGTGCAAATCAAAGAGATTACTTAAGGGATGTTGTAGATCTTCTTGAAGATATAGAAGATGCAGATGAAATAAATGATACCCTAAATGCCGATATTGTTACTTTTAAAAGCAATATTGATGAGACACTAGGACGTATTGGTGATGTTCTAGCTACAATTGATTAACATTTTGATATAATCGCGAAAATACTCTACTTTTAAGCGATTTATAATGAATGTAAGAAAAAAATACCTAGACTTTTTTAAAGCAAAAGGTCACGATATAGTTGCCTCATCACCTTTAGTTCCTGATGATGCAACTCTTCTTTTTAATAATGCTGGAATGGTTCCATTTAAAAGCATTTTTACTGGTGAAATACCTACTCCAAATCCTCCTCGTGCTACATCTTGTCAAACTTGTCTTAGAGCAGGTGGTAAACATAATGATTTAGAAAATGTTGGTCATACTTCAAGACATCATACATTTTTTGAGATGCTTGGAAACTTTAGTTTTGGAGATTATTTTAAATCTCAAGCTATAGATTACGCTTGGGAGTTTGTAACAAAAGAGTTGAACTTTTCAAAAGAGAAACTTTATGTTACTGTTCATGATAGTGATGATGAAGCGTGGGACCTTTGGCTAAAACATGTAGATGAATCTCATCTTAAACGTATGGGTGATGCAGATAACTTTTGGCAAATGGGCGACACAGGACCATGTGGACCATGTTCCGAGATATTTATAGATCAAGGTGCAGATAACTTTAGTGGCGAAGATGATTACTTTGGTGGTGAGGGTGACAGATTTTTAGAGATTTGGAACTTAGTTTTTATGCAGTATGAAAGAGATAAATCTGGAAAACTAACTCCACTTCCTAAACCATCTATAGATACAGGTATGGGCTTAGAACGTGTTGTAGCAGTTAGCGAGGGTAAAATCTCTAATTATGATAGTTCACTTTTTATGCCAATAATAGATGAAGTTGCTAAACTAACTAACTCAACTTATGAGTATGAAAGTGGTGCATCATATAGAGTTATTGCTGATCATATTAGAACATCTGTATTTTTACTTGCTCAAGGGATTAACTTCTCAAATGAGGGCAGGGGTTATGTTTTAAGACGTATTTTAAGACGTGCAGTTAGACATGGATACCTACTTGGTTTAAGAGATGCTTTTATGTACAAACTTGTTGATGTGGTTGTTTCTTTACTTAGTGATGTTTATCCTTACTTAAAAGAAAAATCTCCAGCAGTTAAAGAGTCCATAAAACTTGAAGAGGAAAGATTCTTTAAAACTATCTCTGATGGTATAGCACTTTTTACAAAAGAGCTAGCAAATACTAAAGATACTTTTAGTGGTGAGGTTGCTTTTAAACTTTATGATACTTATGGATTTCCTTTAGATTTAACTGAAGATATGTTAAAAGAGAAAAAGATATCTTTAGATGTTAAAAAGTTTGATGAACTTATGGCAAAACAAAAAGCATCATCAAAAGCTGCATGGAAAGGTAGTGGAGATGCTCAAAATGATGGTGATTTTAAAACTCTTTTAGAAAGATTTGGACAAAATGAGTTTGTTGGTTACTCATCTAAGCAAACATCTTCCAAAGTTTTAGCACTTTTAGATGAAGATTTTAAAATTATTGATGAGATTAGTTCAGGTAAAAAAGCTTGGATTCTTTTAGATAAAACACCTTTTTACGCTGAATCTGGTGGACAAAGTGGTGATTGTGGTGTTTTGAAAAACTTTGCTAAGGTTTTAGATACAAAAAAATTTCATGGTTTAAACCTTTCTAAAATTGAGCTTGACAAGACACTTAAAGTTGAAGATATTGTGGAATGTTTTGTTGATATAAGCAGAAATGAGATAGAGAAACATCACTCTGCTACTCATCTTTTACATGCAACACTGTTTGACATCTTAGGTGATCATATATCTCAAGCTGGTTCATTTAATGATGCAAGTAAACTTAGATTTGACTTTTCTCACCCTAAGGCTATGAGCAAAGAGGAACTAGAAAAAGTTGAAGATATTGTAAATAGAAGCATTACTCAAGGTATTGAACAAGTTACTAAGATTCAAAGTGTTGATGAGGCTAAAAACTCTGGTGCAAAAGCGCAGTTTGGTGAAAAGTACGGCTCAGACGTAAGAGTTGTAAGTTTTGGTGATGTTTCAGTTGAGCTATGTGGTGGTACTCATGTTAAAAACACATCAAGTATTGGAACTTTTATAATCACTAAAGAATCAGGTGTTAGTGCTGGTGTTAGACGTATAGAAGCTGTTTGTGGTGAGGCTGCTTATAAGTACTTTAAAGAGCAAAGAGCTGTTTTAAATGATGCTATAGCTAGTTTAAAAACTACAGATGTTAATCATGGTATCACTAAGTTAAAAGAGCAAGTGAAAACTCTTAAAAATGAGTTAGTGGAGTCTCAGAACTCTCTTAGTGTTGAGTTAAAAGAGAGTATGATTTCTGATGTTAAAGTTATAGTTGATGAGCTGAAAAATGGTGATATCAAAGCTAAAATAGATGATCTTAAAAACCAAAATGAGAAACTTGCTGTTATGTTGTTTCAAGTTAAAGGTGAAAAAGTTTTAATAGCTGCTGGATCTAAAAACTCAAATGTAAAAGCTGGCGATTGGATTAAAAACATAGCTCCAATTTTAGGTGGAGGTGGAGGAGGTCGTCCTGACTTTGCTCAAGCTGGTGGGAAAGATGCTTCTAAACTTCCTGATGCCTTAGAAAAATCTATGAATTATGTAAAAGAGGTTTTATAATGAAGGATGCTATAGTTGAGTTTTTTGGTAATTATGCTGGAATAATTCTATTTTTTCATGTTTTTTCAGCAATATTTTGGGTTGGTGGTATGATGGCTATACGTTTGGCTGTTCATCCATCTCTTCAACATATCGAAGATAAAACGATAAGGCTAGCAAGAACTTTAGAGATACTTAAAAACTTTTTTTCTTTAGTTATCCCTTTAATCGTAGTTTTAATAGCTACTGCAGGTACTATGGCTATAGGACTTGGTTTTAAACATGGTGATCCAAGTTTATATATGGTAGTACATGTAAAAGAGGGTATCTGGACCTTAATGGTTGTGATATTTGCAATAATTTACATCAAAAGAAATAAAGCAGAAAAACTTTTTATAAGTGGAGATATAGATGGTGCAGGAGAGATTTTAAAACCAATCTCAACTTATCTTATACCTATAAATATTGCTTTTGGTATGGCTGCACTTTACTTTGGTGGCGTTCTTAGAGGTTTTTAGTGGTAAGACTCTGCTCCTCATCTATAACAAGAGCTAAACTTTTAGAAGATGCCAATATAGAGTTTGTTCAAGATGGGGTAGATTTTGATGAAGATTCAATTATTGCATCTTCACCTAAGAATTTTGTTTATCAAGCAACACTTGGTAAGTATAAAGAGGCTTTAAAAGAGTTTGATTTTAATGAAATGCCTTTAGTATGTGCAGATACAGTAGTAACGGCTAAGGGTATGATTTTAAGAAAAGCAAAGTCTAAGGCTGAAGCTATAAATATCTTAAAAACTCAAAGTGGAGACAAAACTTCTATAATCACATGTATGATATATAAATCTTCTAGTAAAGAAGTTATAGATATCAGTGAAACCCTTTACCACTTTGATAAGTTTGATCAAAATGATTTAGATGAGTACATAAAAAGTGGTGATTGGATTGGTAAAGCAGGAGCTTGTATGGTTGAGGGCTTTTGTAAAAAATATATTAAGGGTGTTCGTGGATTTGAATCCACTGCTATGGGTTTAAATACAGAACTTTTAAGTCGTATAATACTTTAGAGTATAACTCAAATCCTCATCTAACTCATCTGAATTTAAAAGCCATTGTATATATGAGTTGTCTGAATATATAACATCCTCTATATCTTTATCTTTATATTTTCCAAATGAAAATTTTTGAACTAATATAGGGGTTTTACTTAGCAGTTTTAAAGTTTTTTTATCTACATTAAAATAATTATACAAAAGTTTTATATGTAGTGCATCGCTTAGTGGATTATGTGCAGATATATCTATATTATAATCCTCAAATAAGCTTTTTTCATCTTTATATAGTTTTAGCTCATATCTTAAAAATTGTAGGGTGTAGTTATCTATCTCTTTTATAAGATGTTTTGAGCATTTTTGTGTATCTATAATATCTGTTTGAAAATAAAACTCCTCTTTGTCTAGCATATCAATAACAAAATTTGCATTGTGCGTTATAAAAGTGTTTTCTTTAGTGTTTAGAGAGTTTAAAATTTTTAAACTTTTCGAGTTGCTAAAGATATCTTTATCTATCAACATCTCATTACTTATATGATTTGTTGCACTTGCTATTGATTTTATTTTTAGTGGTGGTTTTATAAGCTCATAGTGTATATTTTTATCATATATGATACCAATAGAGATAAGTCTATCTTCTACATCAACTCCAGTTGTCTCTAAGTCAATAAAAATATCCATAATCTCACTTTTTTTAGTAATTTTAACATTGATTGTTTTATAATCTGTTTATGAAATTTTACGAAAATGAGTTAAAAGCTCTTAAAAAGTCTTCTAGGTATAGATATAGGGAGATTTTTCCAACATCACTTATAGATATGGCTTCAAATGATTATCTTGGTTTTTCACAAAATGAAGAGATAAAAAAACAAACCATAGATGAGTATTCAAAATTAGAAGTTTTTTCACCTAAAGCTAGTATGTTAGTTAATGGTTACCATGAGGTGCATAAAAATTTTGAAGATGAATTATGTAAAGCAAATGGTTTTGAGTCAGGAGTTGTTTTAGGTAGTGGTTTTAATGCAAATATAGCCATGATTGAGGCATTAGCAAGAAGAGGTGATGAACTTATAGTAGATGAGATGTATCATGCTAGTGGTATTTTAGCAACTAAGTTAGTTGAGGCTAAATTGAGTTTTTTTAAACATAACTGTGTAGATGAACTTGAAAAGATTTTAAAACTCTCTAGTGCAAAAAGAAAAATAGTGTGCGTTGAGGGTATATACTCAATGGATGCAGACATAGCCCCTTTTGAGGTGTTTGAGCTTTGCGATAGATATAATGCAATTTTAATAGTTGATGAAGCGCATAGTAGCGGGGTTATTGGGGATAAACTTTTAGGCTTGTTTGATTTTTATGGAGTTAAGCCAAAGGCAAATCATATAAAAATGGGTACTTTAGGCAAGGCTTATGGTAGTTTTGGTGCATATATTTTAGCTAGTAATCACATTGTAGAATTTTTGTTAAATAGAGCAAAACCCATAGTTTACGCAACATCTTTATCTTTATTTGATACTTTATATGGGCATAACTCGTTAAAATATATACTTAAAAATACTAATAAATTAAAAGAAGAGCTAAAAAGAAAAAGAGAGATTGTGTATGATGAACTTGGTATATTGTGTGAGGGAAATATAGTTAAAGTTGACATAGGTTCAAACTCTAAAGTTATGCAGATTAAACAAATAGCTAAAGATAAAGGTTATCTAATAGGTGCTATAAGGCAACCAACTGTTTCTAGTGCTATAATACGGATAATTCTTAGAGTTGGTGTAAATGATAGTGACTTAAAAGAGTTGATAAAAATTATAAAGAGTAATATTTGAAAGTAAAAAAACTTAAAATCTTTTCTGATCAGAAAAAGTTAGTTGATATATCTTTTGAGATTAAAAAATCTTTAGCTTTAGTTGGTCAAAGTGGAAGTGGAAAGTCCTTAACTTTAAAAGCTCTTTTAGATATGTTACCATCCAATTTAAGGCTTGAAAAAGAGTTTGAAAGTTCAATCTCACTTAAAAAAGGTGAAGATATATCGTTTATCCCTCAAAACCCTTTTACATCTTTATCTCCATTAACAAAAATAAAAAATCAATTTTTCTGTTCAGATAAAAAAAAATTAGAACTTTTTACCTTAGTTGGTTTAGATAAAGAGTTGTTAGAAAGGTTTCCACCTGAACTTAGTGGTGGTCAACTTCAAAGAGTTGTTATTGCTATAGCTTTAGAAAATTCTCCTAAACTCATACTTTTAGATGAACCAACAACTGCTCTAGATACCAAAAGTAAAGATTTAATCTTATCTTTGCTAAAATCTCTTCAAGAAAAAGATAAATTTATGATGCTTTTTGTTACTCATGATATAGCAAGCGCAAGTGAGCTTTGTGAAGAGATAGTTGTTATAAAAGATGGTAGTGTTGTTGAGAGTGGAAAAACATCATATGTTTTAAAAAATCCACAAAAGAGTTACACAAAAATTTTAATAGAATCAAATTTTACAAATAGGAAGTTTAGAGAGTGAAAACAAAAATATTTTTAGCACTTATTCTTAGTGGTTTTTTAATCACTATTGGTACAGCGTACTATTATTTAAAAACTTATGGTCATGAAACACAAAGACTTGTTAATTATACACCAAGTAGCACTAGTATTATCTATGACAGAAATGGCATAAAAATCGCAAATGTTTTTAGTAAAAGGCATAGATTTTATGTTCCATTTGATCAGATACCACCTCAAATTATTGAAGCTCTTTTAGCTATTGAAGATACATCTTTTTTTGAACATCATGGTATAAATCTTGATGCAATTTTTAGGGCTGTGCTTAAAGATATTAAAGCTGGTGGTTTGGTTGAGGGTGCTTCTACTCTTACTCAACAATTAGTTAAAAATGTTCTTTTGACTAGAGAAAAAAAGATATCTCGTAAACTTAAAGAGATTTTATTTTCATTAAAAGTTGAAACAGAACTAAGTAAAACAGAAATTTTGGAAAGATACTTAAATGAGATATATTTAGGTCACGGTTACTATGGTATTAAAACTGCTGCTGATGGTTATTTTCATAAAAAACTTAAAAATCTTACTTTAAAAGAGATTTCAATGCTTGTTGGACTTCCTAAAGCTCCATCTTACTACTCACCTACTAGACGTTATGAGATAAGTCTAGGTCGTGCAAATCGTGTTGTTAAAAGGTTATTTGAACTTGGATGGATTAGTAAAAATAGATATAAACTTGCACTTAAAGAGCGCCCTGAGGTTTTTAATGACACTTTAACCCAAAACAAAGCACCTTATATTGTTGATGAAGTGATAAAAGAGATGAATAAAAAGGTTAGTGACTTTAAAACAGGTGGCTATGAAGTTTATACAAGCATAGATATTAAGATGCAAGAGAAGGCTCGTGATGCCTTAGAATACTCGTACAATCTCGCTTTACAAAGAGCAGCTGATGCTAATGAATATAATGAAAGTAACTTTTCAAGTTTTAACGGTGCTTTAATTAGTTTAGATCCACGCTCTGGTGACATTTTAGCGATGGTTGGTGGAGTTAATTATAAAAAAAGTTCATATAATCGTGCTATACAAGCTAGAAGACAACCAGGTTCTGCATTTAAACCTTTTATATATCAAGTAGCAATTGATATGGGGTATTCTGGTGCTTCTGAACTTGTTGATATTGCTAGAACTTATTCATATGAAAAAGATGGCGAAGAGTTAAAATGGAGACCAAAAAATTATGAAAAAAACTATGTTGGTTTTATTCCACTGAGAGAATCTTTAGTGCACTCAAGAAATTTATCTACTATAAACTTAGTTACAGATATTGGGCTTAAACAAGTGCTTAATTCGCTAAAAGAGTATGGTATCAAAAATCTACCACCTGACCTTTCTGTTGCTCTAGGTTCTATAACTGTTTCACCTATTAATTTCGCTAAGTATTTTTCATCTTTTGCTGCAAATGGTGTTCAAGTTGAACCTGTTTTGATTAGAAAAATAAAATCTAGCGATGGTAATATTTTTGAGTATGAAAGTAAGCATAAAAAAATTACTTCACCAACGCAAGCTTATATTATGACATCAATTTTGCAAGATGTTGTTAGAAGAGGTACGGGTCGTATGGCTAAAGTTTGGGGAGTTGAAGTTGCTGGTAAAACAGGTACTACAAACAAGGCTATTGATGCTTGGTTTGTTGGTTATACTCCTGAAATAGAAACTATTGTATGGTTTGGTAATGATAATAATACTCCAATGAGAAGAAGAGAAGTTGGTGGAAGATTAGGTGGTCCAGCATTTGCATACTTCAATAGAGAAGTTTATAAAATGTATCCACATCTTAAGCGTGAATTTGAAGTTCCTAAGGGTATATTGGAAGTTGACCTTCCAAATGGCAAAAAAGAGTTTTTTTCGGATATATCAAAGCCACCTATTCAAAAAGCTGAAGCGAAAGCTAATGACGAGTTGTTATTTTAAGAGATATTTTAAATGTAAGTGAGGGTTAAATCTCACTTTACAATGCAAATATCTAAATTTATAAGGCTGGAGTATTGAAAATATTTAGTTTTTAAAAGCTCTGTTTATGGCACTAAACATAGCTTTAATTGATGCTTTTGTAATATCTGTATCACTTGCAACTCCAAAAAAAGTGTTTCCATTGTTTAACTCAATTTGTATGTAAGCTATAGCCTTGGCACTAGATTTATCACCACAAGAGTGTTCACTATAAGAAAGTATTTTAAACTCTTTATTAAACCCATCAAGAAGAGCAATCCTAGCTGAGTTAATAGGTCCATTGCCCTTTCCCTTACTTTGTATAGTTTTACCATTTAAAGTGTAAGTTAGAAGTGATGTAACTTTATCATCTTCCATATTTGTTACTTTAAATGTTTCAAATGCAGGATTCATCTCCAAATCAAAATAAGACTCTTTAAAAATTTTAAAAATTTCATCTGATTCTAACTCACGCCCAAGTTTATCTGTAACACCTTGCACTATTTTACCAAATTCAGGATGCATAGCTTTTGGAAGTACATAACCATATTTCTCTTCTAAAATATAGGCTAAACCACCTTTTCCAGATTGAGAATTTATCCTTATGATATCTTCATAAGTACGTCCAACATCAGCAGGATCGATTGGTAGGTATGGAACTTCCCAAAAATGATCTTCTTTATCTTTTTGAGCGTGCATACCTTTATTTATAGCATCTTGGTGTGAACCAGAAAATGCTGTGTAAACAAGTTCCCCAACATAAGGGTGTCTTACATGAGTATCTATTGCTGTACATCTCTCAACAATATCTAAAACCTCATTAACATTAGAAAAATCAAGTTTACTATCTATACCTTGAGTTGTCATATTTAATGCTAAAGTTATAATATCAACATTACCAGTTCTCTCACCATTACTTAAAAGTGTTCCCTCAACTCTGTCTGCTCCTGCTAGTAAAGCAAGTTCAGTAGCCGCAACAGATGTTCCTCTATCGTTATGTGTATGAGTTGAAATTAACACATGTTCACGATTATCTAGATGATTGCCCATCCACTCTATCTGATCAGCATATACATTTGGTGTTGCCATCTCAACGGTTGCAGGAAGGTTTATAATCACAGGTCTATCTTTTGATATTCCCCATGCTTTAGTAACCACGTTACAAATTTTTGATGCAAACTCTAACTCTGTTCCTGTAAATGATTCTGGTGAATACTCTAAAGTTACCTTTCCAGCAAAATCTTTTTCATATTTTTTTACAAGTTCAACACCCTCTAGCGCAAGTTCAATTATCTCATCTTGAGATTTTTTGAAAACAATTTTTCTTTGAGCAGTTGATGTTGAGTTGTAAAGATGAACAACTGCATTTTTAACACCATCAAGTGCTTCAAAAGTTTTAGCTATAAGATGCTCTCTTGCTTGAACAAGAACCTGGATCTGTACATCATCTGGTATTAGTTTATCTTCCACTAGCTTTCTTAAAAAGTCAAATTCAACTTTTGATGCTGATGGAAAACCAACCTCTATGCTTTTAAATCCAAGGTGTAGTAAGAGTTTATATAATTCAAGTTTTTGATCAAGGCTCATCGGTGTTACAAGTGCTTGATTCCCATCACGAAGGTCAACACTACACCAGATTGGTGCTTTTTCTATAATATTTGAAGGCCATTTTCTATTGGCTAACTTTACTTGAGGGTATGGCTTATATTTTCCATTTACAACATTTTTCATATTGTGCCTTTAACTTAAAATATATTATAGCAACTCTTACAATGCAATAATAGTGCGAATTATAGCCAAAAATGATAAGTTAGGCTTTTAAATATTTTAGTTAAGCTCATTTATTTAAAATTTTATTACAATTTCAAAAAATTATAAGGATTCTATATGTTAGAAAATGGAACTAAAGCACCAGATTTTTGTCTTCCAAACCAAGATGATGTCGAGATATGTTTGAGAGATTTAAAAGGTAAATGGATTGTTTTATATTTTTACCCAAGAGATAATACACCAGGATGTACAACTGAAGCTTGTGATTTTACTGAGGCATTACCTGAGTTTGAAGATATGGATGCTGTTATCTTTGGCGTTAGTGCTGATACAACTAAAAAACATAGAAGTTTTATTGAGAAAAAATCTTTAGAGATTACTCTTTTAAGTGATGAAGATACATCAATGATGCAAGAGTATGATGTTTGGAAACTAAAGAAAAATTATGGAAAAGAGTATATGGGTATAGTTCGTTCAACATATATCATAAATCCAGATGGTATTTTAGCTGACTCTTGGACAAATGTAAGAGTTAAAGATCATGTTGAAAAAGTAAAACAAAGACTACTTGAATTACAAGCCTAGTCTCTTGTTTAGCTCTTGCTCTTTATTGATATCCTCAATAGCTTGAAGCTCCTCTTTACTTAGTTCACTATAACCTTTAGGGTAGGGCCAACCATATCCCCATCTAAAAGGTGTGTCAAAAAGTGGTGAGCCACCAACTCTTACACCAAGAAGCATAAAAAATGCTATCTCCTTTTCACCAACACCCTCAACACAAGTTTGAAGTTTTTTATCTGAATCCTCTCTTTGCTCATATGTTCCACCCATCCAATATTCATAATCATGTGTTTGACAACATTTTAACCATAAGTTTTGTTGCTCTAGGGTTCCATCTGGAAAAAGGCTGCACCCATCACTTTTAAATGGTTTTAAATCTCCAAAATACTCTTTTTTACTTTGATCAATAATATGAAAAGTTAAAATTATATTTTGATTAGAATATAGACTTAAAGTGTCATCGGTATGTTTATAAGATTTTAATGTATTAAAGGCACCAATTATTGCATTATTTTGTTCATCATACTCTTTGTTTGATGTTAAAGTACAGTTTAAATCTTTAGTAAAATTATTTACAAAATTTATTGTATTACCTGATGCAATAAAATTATTTTTTTGTTTTATACAATCTGTTTTAACCTCAATATCTCCAAACTTAGAACTAAACTTTAAAGTATAAAATGTTGATGTAATAATCTTTTTTTGATCAGAATTTACAGAGTAGTTTTCAAGCTCCCAGTATGTATTGTTTAGAGTAAAAAC
>WFNF01000003.1 GCA_015488775.1 Helicobacteraceae bacterium | reverse complement strand
TATTAGAAGTATTGAGCAAATTTTATCTAAAAATAAATATTCAAGATATAAGTTAGAATTGGAAAACAAAGCAAATAAATATCATAATTCAGATATAAAAATAGGTAAAAAAACTGCTAAAGATTTATTTTTTGAAAGAAACGGTTTTGTAAAAAGATGAGTGAGGGGAAAAAAGCTTAATAACGGCAACCATACTGAATATTAAACTTATTTTCTATCTATAAAATTATAGACACCTCAAAATCTCACTCTTTGAAATTATACCATTTTTTTATGCAATATCTCTCATATCCATTTCCATATTATCGTGTCTAACTGCATTTTGTATTCTAATAAACTGTTCTTTTAATGCTTCTTCATCAATTATTCCATCTGTAGAAGTTATAGTGATGTTAAAATTATTTGTAACAGTTGATTGAGTATCATTTGAATTATTGTTTAATACAGAATTTTGAGAGTTAAGAAAATTCTCTGAAATACTAGAAGGACTTTCAATCGGTACTATTTGAGGTATTTTCATTTCTTTAAGAGACGAAGTTTTTAAAGTTGTAGCAACATTTGTATAGTTTAAATTGTTAGCAGGTTTTAAAACTTTGCTTTTTAATTTATCTTCTTTTTTATCAGAGCCAAAACCAAAGAAATTTTTTGTACTACTCCAAGCATTAGAAGCACCGTTTTTAACTCCATTTAAAGCATTAGAGCCAATATTAGAAACTTTAGAAGCAAAACCTTTAACTTTACTAATTATTCCCATAACGGCTTTAAATTTGTTTTCTATCCAACTAAACAAAGTTACAAAAGGCGATTTTATAGCTTTAGTAATTCCGTTCCATATTTCAACGGCTTTAGTTTTTAGATAATCCCAATTTTTATATAGTAAAACTCCAGCGGTAATAACTGCACCGATACCTAAAACTATTAAACCTATAGGGTTTGCATTTAGAGCTATATTGAAGAGCCATTGTTTAGCAGTTGCTAAAGTAGTTGCTAAACTGAAACTTCTAATAAAACCAATAGCACCACTAAAAGCACTACCTATAAAGCTACTTGCCATTGATAAGCCACTTAGAGCTATTTTATAAGCGAATATAGCACCTGTTTTTAATTGACTTCTAAATTTCCAAATACCATTAGTTAAACCAATAAAAGGATTAATAACGGTTGATATAGCTTTTATAGCTATAGCAGTAGCACCAATTCCAAGAGCTATAGGGGCTAAAGTGTTGATTAACTCTTTATTTGATTTATAAAAGTTTGTTACACCTGTAATAGCTTTAGCTGTTGCTTCATATAAAGCGATATAAGGCTTTTTAAGTTCATCCCCTACTCCTATCATAGATACATTAGTTTTATTTCGTGCCATCGTTTCTCTTGCACCTGTAGTAGCTATTTTTACTTTATATTCATTAGCCATTGCACCGACTGATTGATTTCCACTCATAAAGCCTAGATTTTTCTTTAATAGAGAGGTTTTTGTACTCATTGTTTGAATGATATTAAAAGCCTCACTACCGAATTTTTTAAGTATCATATCATCAGTCATAGAAGATTTAATATCGGTTATAACTCCTGCTATAGCTCCAGCACCACCTTTTTTAATTCTATCAAGATAACCAAATTCACTATTTGTCTTTAAAAGTCTATTTGTTAATATTTTAAAGTTTGTTGCGGCGGTTGAGGCATCAGGGGCTAGAGAGTTAAGCCAACTAGAAACGGCAACGGCATTTTTAGGTTTAAATTTTAAAGAGCTAAAAGTACCAGCTAATCGCCCTGTAGTGCTAATCATTTTGTTTGCGGATTGAGTACCTTTATTTTCCATATGTGTAAAGGCATCCATTAAGGTGTTTACTTTGCTTATAGGTAAATTCATTTTTTCAGCCATTAAAGCAAAAGTAGCTCCTGCACTATTATAGTCTTCAATATCAAGAGCTATAGCACCCATTCCTACAGTTTTTGCGAATGATGGTAAATCAGAAGTAGCAATACCACTTTTTCCACCTCCTGCATATATTTGAGCTAAACTTGACGGATCGATTAAAGAACCTTGAGCAACTGTTTTTAAAATTTGTGCTTTTATAGTTAAGGCTTGAGATTTATTGGCATTTGTTGCTTTTACTACATCAGCCATAGCACTTTCAAATTTTATAGCTTTATCAATAGGGTTTAGTGTACTCATTGCACCGATAACTCCAGCTCCTGCTATTGCACCGCCTACTTTTACTTTATTTGATATATAGCTACCTGTATGTTTAATCTTTGTATTTGCAACTTTTGCACCTCTTTGTAAATCATCAGCCCATAACTTACTATAATTTCGTGCTTCTCTTGATTTTTGAGCTATGCCTGTAATATCTTTTCTTACAAGCTTTAATTTCATATTTGTTGTCTCTAATCCAAGATTTATAGGGTTAGCACTTATCTTTGCAGTTTGCCTTTTAAGACCTCCAAGCCCTACGGAGAGCTTGTTTATATTAGAATTTAGTTTAGGAAATGGTGTGCTTTTTAAAAGTGATATTTTTTCAACTTTTTTTGCATAAGTGTGAAGTTTGTTTACACTTGCATTTAAGAAATTAGAGCCTTTAATAGCACTATTCATTACCAAGTTAATTGATAATGCCGTTTTGTATGAACTCATAATTTATGCCTTTGTTTTGTCAATAAGCTTTTTTAACTCTTGTTCTAAGATATATCTATCTGCTTGAACATAAGTATCAAAGTTTTTAATTATTGTATTGTTTGACTCAATGTCTTTTATTTGTGTTACTTCAAAACCGTAATAATCAATAAAAGTCATTGTTTGTTCTATCTTAACAAAATCTATTTCGTTTGTTTCATCTTCAAAATGTGTAACTGCATAACCGTACTTTATAAACTGTTTAACATTTAATAGTGGGTTATATCTTAAAAGCACACTTTCTTTTGTTATTAGTTTACACAACCATACATATTCATCTACTCTTTTGTCTTCATCTAAGACTGAAACAGATATTACACTGTTTGGGTTTATCATTTCGTATTTTTTTATCATCTTATTTTCCTTAATTTTCTATTTCAATATTAGTAGTCCATCCATTAGCTCTGCTAAATGAATGACTACAACTAATAACACTATATATTCCATCATCTTCTTTGTTATATGTGTTTACTAAGTTTACTTTAGTACCTGCATATACTCTTATCCCCTTTAGAGATAAAGAACCGCTAACCGTACCTTTATTTACACTCTTTAATTTTGCTTTTGCTTTTGTCATTGCATCATTTTCATTTATAAATGCACCTTTTATCTTCAATATAGGTGTACCATTGCCAAAAGTAACTTTTTTAGTTTTAGAAGTGTTTATATCGTGCCAAGAGGCTTCACAAGATTTATAAAAAGTTTTATGAGAGTGTTTTATGTTTGATGAACTACAATCAATAACAGATATATCTTTTATAGGTATGTCTTTATAATCTTTATCTACAAAAAATAGATAATTATCTTTTATTGAAAATAAACAGTTATAGTCTTTTGCTAATCTATGAAGAAAGTTAATATAACTTTCATCAGTTTGATTAAGTGATTTTATTTCTATATCATCCATTTTAAAATTCATTTTTAATGATAATTTATCGCTTATGATTTTCACTATACTTGATAACTTTGTATTGCTATAATGAAATGATAGTTTTTCTTTTTGTCTATCATTGTATTCAATACCTGTACCACTAAAAGATAAACTTTTATTGTTTGTTCTGCTTATATTCATAGTATAAAATAAACCACAATTTAGCTCTTCTTTTATAGTTCCTTGATAATAGCTTTTTAGTGTTACTTCTATTTTATCAAGTGGTTTAGGTTTCTTAAAATTCGGCATAACTTTTAAAGAGATTTTATCACTCTTTACTCCAGCACTATCACTAAAAGTAAGAGATAAAATATCTTCAATATTTACTGAAATACCATTTATTTTAATTTCAGCTGTATCAGTAGTCATTATTCGCCTTTTTTAGTCATATAATGCTCTGTAGCGACTAATCTATCTTTATCAACTTGATGTCCTAATATGTCAGATTTATAGTCAATTTCCTCTCTATCAGTTCCCTCTTTTTTGCCAAATTCGTGGTATGCAATTTCTGCATATATTTCTCTTAGGTCGTGGTATGTATATTTCATTCCTGTAATGTTTTTTAATGCTCTATTAAATACATAATTAAATTTACTATTTACTTGAACATTTGTCATATTAGAAGTGTCAATATCTTTTCTTATTTGAAGCAATAGTTTATTTAAGAACTCAAAATCACTATCTAAAGTAACGGCTTCTATTTCTTCGTTTTCGTGTCCTTTTTTAGCTATACCTTTGAAATACCATTTATTTTCTTTTTTCACAAGCGAGAGAGTTTTTAAAATTTCAGTAATTCTACGACCTGTAACCAATGCTAAGTAAGAAGCATATAAGTAGTCTCTAGCTCTTGCAACTGTTTGTTGCTTTGCAATAGGTAATCCAGCTTTTTTCCATTCGTCAATATCATCAGTATCTCCAAGTTTTAAAGCTTTTTCACACTCTTTTTTTAGATTGCTAATTAGTTCTTTAGTTTCAACGATAGAAAAAGTTTCTTTATCACTCAATTTGTTTATGACTTTCTTAGTATCTGCTTTTTTTATTCTTTCGTACACATCAGCAGGTAAAGAAAAAATCTCTAGTGCATAATCTTGAAACTTATCAACCTCTTTGATTATATTTCGCATATCAGTATAATAACGAGCTACTGTTTTTATTTTACGACCACCCATCCAGCAGTATGGAATAAATTTTGAAATAACTTTTGCTATATCTCTTTTATCTTCACTTTCAAGTAACTCTTTTTTAAAAAGCTCTTTAATCTCTTGAGTGCTTTCAACACCATAAAAGATTTTTATCATATCTTTTAAAGAGGTTTCGTCTTGAGGCATATTTTCTTTAATTGATTTTTCTAACTCTTGCTTTAAAGATGCTGTTACATCCTTTGCAACATCATTACTATCTATATCTATATATTGAGCCTCTTGAGCTTCTTTAATGCCTTTAACCTCATCCATAAGCTGTTTAATCATATTGATTAACTCTGTATTATCAGGCGTAGGACAATTTGATTTTTTAGGCTCTTTATATTCAAACCAAGTCTTCTCTGTTGAAGCCATAAGATTAAAAGGCTTCTTATTATTATCTAATATTTGACCGCTTTTTTCATCCATATAGATATATCTATCAGGCTCCCAACCTTTAGCAAAAACTTTAACACCATTCGCTAACTTTGTCATTGCAGTATTCTTTGTCATTATATAACCTTTAGTTTTATTTCGTATGTAAAATTATACAACTAAAAAGATTAAATAACCCTTACACATAAAAAAAATAAAAGTTATTCACATATTTATACAGTTAGTAGTGATTATATGCAAAAAAGATATTCACATAATAACGGTTACATGTGAATAAAACTTGATAAATAACTGTTAGCAGATGTTTTTTTATATTTTGATTAACGGTTATAT
>WFNF01000002.1 GCA_015488775.1 Helicobacteraceae bacterium | reverse complement strand
TCTAAGAAGAGTTAAACTGTCATGATAATAGCTATAATCTATATGCTCTTTCATTAAAATTAATCTTAGATTTTCTCTTGAAGATTTAAGTAACAAATATATAATAATTATAAAAGAGATTAAAAACAGTAAAAATATAAAAGCGGTTAAAAGATTTAAAAAGTATAGATTTTTGTTAAGAGTAATGTCAAGTTCATTTTTTCTAGTACTTAACTCATTTAAAATATCTTTATCTATAACTTTAAAATAATACTCTTGAAAAGTTTTATAATTATCTGATAAAAATTTTGTATGTATAAAAAAGGCACTTAAAATTTTCACATCTTTTTGATCAACACTTTTTATATTTAATTTATCTAAATACTTATGTGCTTTTTCAATATACAAGGTATCATTTAATATTATAGCCTTAGTGAAGTAGTACACAGATTGCAAAAAATCTTTTTTATATTTTTGGTTTATATCACTGCTAAGTAGCTTGTCATTTAAAGTTGTTAACAAAATATATGAGTTTTTAATTCCAGATAAATATCTTAAAAACTGATTTACGTTATTGATATATATATCTATATCTTTTTTCAATCTCTTTTTTTCACTTACATTTTGTAAATTTTTTTGATTTTCATCATTAGATAAACCTATAAGAGATAATGTCTCAAGAGTAAAAACCAATTGATTGAGTTTGTCATAATTGTTATAAGTTATAGCTCTAGCTTTTAAACACTCTAAACTAATCTCATTTATGGTGTTTTTCATTTTAAAGTAGTGTTGATTTACTTCATTGTTCTCTTTATTATAATCACGCTCATATATATAAAACGTCATCAAGCCAAGCAAAGAAACACTAGATAAGATAAATACTAAAATTAAACGCTTACTCATCATTTTACTCTTAATATCTTTGGTAAAGGGGCATCTAAAGTTTTCAAAAATGCAATAAGAGTTTGAACATCTTTGTCATCTATTTTAAAGCCTAGGTTATGGTAACTCATTACTTTTATAGCCTCTCCTAGTGTTGCTCTACTACCATCATGAAAGTATGGAGCTGTTTTAGATATATTTCTAAGTGTTGGTACTTTAAAAACATTTTTATCATTTGCATCTTTTGTTAGGTACGCTCTATCTGGATACTCATGTATATTATTATACTCAACAAATAAACCCATCTTTTGAAAAGAGTTTGCACCAATATTTACACCATTATGGCAAGTTATACAACCAAACTCTTTAAAAAGAGTATAACCTTTATACTCCTCTTTAGAGAGTTTTACTTCACCACGCAGATATTTATCAAACTTAGAGTTAGGTGTAGTTAAAGCTTTTTCAAACTCAACAATAGCATCTATCACTTGAGTAAACTTTATATTTTTAGTTTTATAAATATCAAAAAACTCTTTTTTATATTTTTTTTCTACAACATCTAATATATCTTTTTTAGTCATACTCATCTCAACATGAGTAGATATAGGACCATGTGCTTGATTACTTAAATCTTTTGCACGCCCATTCCAAAACTGTCTAAAAGAGAGGTATGCGTTAAAGACGGTAGGTGCTTGAACATTACCCTTTCTTCCATACACTCCAACAGAGACAACTCTACTATCAGCGCCAGATGTTGAGAGATTATGACACGATGCACATGATATTTTTTTATCTTTAGAAAGATCAGTATCAGAAAAAAGTTTTTTTCCTAAAAGTGCTTTCTTTGTGTCATATTTTATATTTTGTGGAATCGGAACAATTGCTTCTACACCATATAGTGTAAAAAAAGTGATACATATAATAACAAATAACTTCATGGGTTAATTATAGTAAAAATTTAACTTATTTAAGCTTAGATAAACATTTTAGAAATTTTATGTATCCACGTTGTGCTTTTTTATCAAAGTTGTATGAGATATAGTTTAGATAGTTTAACACATCATTTGGTTTTATACCAGTGTTTTTTGATGCTTTATTTAAAATATAACGAGGAATTTTGATAGGTTTTTTTAAAAAGCTTTTTGAAAGTTTATCTATAGCTTCATAGTGATTATGAGTACTTAAAAGAGCAAAAACAAATGGTAAATTATATTTTTCTTCCCATAATTTAGCCAAATCTATATAATCATCATTTGATAAATAGTACTTTAAAGCCTTATCTCCGATAATAACTTCACCCTTTACACCTAAAACTTTAGCTAAAACATTTGATGTTGCACTCTCGTTATCATCTTTAGAGTTTTTAGAGGGTATAACGAGCACACTTAAAACCTCTTTTCTAGCGATTATCCCTAATTTTACACCTTTTGTGCTTTTAACTTTTACGCTAGAGATAAAAGCAGAATCAACACGTCTTGCTAAAAAGTCTTTATTTATCTTAGAGGGAACACCTTTTTTATAGTTCATAGAGTGCAACGCTTGTGAAGATGAAACATACCTTTTCATAAAAACATGAAAGGGGAGAAGATTAAGATATTCTATTTTGCCAAAAATCATAGTGTGATTATAGACAAAAAATTTAATTAACTTCTTAAGAGCTTTTAAATATAATAAGCTTACTTAAATCCTAGGATAATTTATAATGATAAAAGTAGAATTTTTAGGGCCTATATCTAAGCCCACAATGGAGCTTGAAGCTTCAAATTTAAAAGATATTAGTGAGATTTTGAAACAAGATGATGAAGTTAAAGAGTGGCTTGAGACATGTGCAGTAGCTGTAAATGACACATTAGTTAGCTCTTTAGATGTTAAACTTCAAAATGGAGACAAAGTCTCTTTACTTCCGCCTGTTTGTGGTGGGTGAATTATGTTAGAACTTTATGATGGTGCATTAGATGTAAGTGCCATTTTTGATAAATGGTATAAAGAGGAGTCTAAAAGTAATTATGGTGCTTTTATCCCTTTTGTTGGAACTATTAGAGATGAAGATTCTATAGATGGACTTAGTTTTGATGTGTATGAGCCAATATTGGAATCTTGGTTTAATAAATGGCAAGAAAAAGCTAAAGAATCAAACGCTATAGTTAAAATGGCTCACTCAAAAGGTGATGTACTTTTACATGAGTCCTCGTATATAGCTGCTGTTTTTTCACCAAAAAGACGTGTAGCTTTAGAGATGATAGATGAGTTTGTAGAGGATTTTAAGGCGAGTGCTCCTATATGGAAGTACGACCTTAAAGATGGAAAAAGAGTTTACGCTAGTGAGCGTTCAACTGCAATTAAAGGATCAGGACTATTAGCATGATATCTTATGAAACTTCTCAAAATATGTTATCTCTACTTGAGGTAGCAAAAACAAAAAGCGAAAAAGTGTTTTTAAGTCAATCACTTGGACGCATCTTAGCTTGTGATATAGTAGCTAGTGAATCAAGCCCAACACAAGCAACCTCTGCAATGGATGGTTTTGCTATTATAGCATCTGATCAAGATGAAGATTACAATATACTAGGAGACAATCCTGCTGGTAGTGATGAGAGTAGAGTTGTTCATCATGGTGAGGCTATAAAAACATTTACGGGTTCATTGATGCCTGAAGGTGCTGACACTTTAATACCTATAGAGAAAGTTAGCGTTGATGGAGATAGACTTATAATAAATGAAAAAGTTGATAGTGGTTTTGCCGTTAGGGCTATAGGTGAATCTTACTTTGAGGGTGATGTACTAATAAAAAAAGGTACTAAAATATCTTTTGCACAAATAGGTGTTATGGCAGGCTTAAACTTAGCAACTGTAAGTGTAGTTCAAAAACCAAAAATTGCAATCATCTCAACTGGTAGTGAGATACTTGAAGTTGGTGGTGAGCGTAAACATGCTGGACAAATCATCTCAACAAATAACTATACACTTGAAGCTTTAGCAAAAGAAGCTGGAGCAGATGTTTTACAATATGGTGTTGTAAAAGATGATAAACAAAGCATTATGAAAGTATTTTCAGAAGCTTTTGAGTGTGCAGATATAGTTGTAAGCACAGGTGGGGTTAGTGTTGGAGATTATGATTTTGTAAAAGATATAATCCCCCGTCTTGGAGCTGAAGTTATATATAAGGGTGTAAATATAAAACCTGGTCAACATATACTTGTAGCAAAAAAAGAGAATACCTTTGTTTTTGGACTTCCAGGTTTTGCTTACTCTGCTACTGTAACTTTTATACTTTATGCTTTACCTATAATCAGACGTATGTTACTTCAAGACTCTGAACCAAACATAGTAGAAGCTATACTAAAAGTGCCTTTTAATAAAAGAAGCAAAAAAAGTGAGTTTACAGCTTGTAACCTAAGCGTAGAAGATGGTCAATTTTATGTTGATTTTGATGATAAAAAAGTTGGAACATCTGCAATACTTACAAATATGTTGGGTGATGTTGCCTTGATGATGACAGGCGAAGAGGATGGCAATCTTGAAGCTAATATGAGGGTAAATGTTATAAAACTATGAAAAATATATTAAAAAAATCACTAGAGCTTTACCATAAACACTTTGAAGATGAAAATAATCAATACTCCGAATATGAACCATCAGATATAGAGTACTTTGTTGGTTGTCTTCTTTATAATAACTTTAAATTTAAGTTTTCTCTTGCAACGATGAAAACTATGGATGTAGGAAGTGACTTTTTAGAAGCTTCAAAAAGTATATATTTAGAGGAGATGGCACTACTAGAGTCTATAAAATTTGATAATGAATTAGAAGCTATAGAGTTTTTACTTGAGTTTATAGATGAATCAAAAAGCAAATATACTCCAAGTGAAAACTACCTTTTAGATAGACTTAATACACATATAAATACTTTAAAAGATAGAACTATTAGTGGTGATATTCCTGAAACTATTAACTTTGAAAAACCAAAAAATGATGAAAAAAAGATAGAAGACCCACTTGAAAAAATGAGAGAGATAAATACACTTTTAGGTAGATAAAACTCTTTCTTTGGAACATAAAGTAACATAAAAAATATTTTTTACCATATTTAAGATATAATTTCAAAAATCATATTAAAGGTAAATTATGAGTAGTGCAAAAATTACTGATCAAGAAGCGTTAGATTATCATAAGGGTTTACACCCTGGAAAAATCTCTATTACCCCAACCAAAGCGATGAATTCTCAAAGAGATTTATCTCTAGCATACACACCTGGTGTTGCTGTACCATGTCTAGAGATAGAAAAAAATCCAGAGTTAGCTTATGATTATACATCTAAAGGTTCAATAGTTGCAGTTATCACAAATGGAACTGCTGTTCTTGGACTTGGTGACATTGGAGCACTTGCTTCTAAACCTGTTATGGAAGGTAAAGGGGTACTTTTCAAAAAGTTCTCAGGCCTTAACTGTTTTGATATAGAAGTTGATACTAAAGATATAGACTCTTTTTGTGAAACTGTTAAAAATATTGCTCCAACATTTGGTGGTATAAATTTAGAAGATATAAAAGCACCTGAATGTTTTGAAATAGAAAAACGTTTAATTAAAGAGCTTGATATCCCTGTTATGCATGATGATCAACATGGTACGGCTGTTATATCATCTGCTGGTATACTAAACACTTGTCTTATTAGAGATAAAAAAATAGAAGATATTAAAATCGTTGTAGTTGGCGCTGGAGCTGCTGCTATATCTTGTGCAAGACTTTATAGAGAACTTGGAGCTAAAGATATATATATGATAGATTCTAAAGGTGTTATCAATAATACTAGAAATGATTTAAATGAGTATAAAAAAGAGTTTGCTTGTGAAGAAAATTTAAGCAAAGAGGATGTATTTATAGGAGCAGATGTTGTAGTTGGACTTTCACAACCTGGTACTTTTACAACTGAACATTTAAAACTTATGGCACCAAAACCTGTTATCTTTACACTCGCAAATCCAAATCCTGAGATTTTTCCAGAAGACTCAAAAGCAGCTAGACCTGACGCAATCATTGCAACAGGAAGAAGTGACTTTAAAAACCAAGTAAATAATGTTTTAGGTTTTCCTTTTATATTTCGTGGTGCAATGGATGTAAGATCTAAAAAAATCACTACAAATATGAAACTAGCAGCAGCGCATGCACTTGCAGACTTAACTCGTGAAAAAGTTCCAGCATACTTAAATGAGTTAGTAGGTGAAGAATTAGTATTTGGTGAAGAGTATATAATCCCAAATCCATTTGACAAAAGACTTATAGTTGAGATATCTAGTGCAGTAGCACAAGCAGCAGTTGCTGAGGGTGTTGCAAATATTGAAAACTTCAATTTAGAAAATTATAAAAAAGAGTTGAGTGGCTTAATAGTTTAAATAAGCTCTTATGTCTAAGCTTGTTTTGCAAGCTTAGACGCTACTTATTGTTCCCATACAACTGTTTTAGATTAAAAAAATATAATAAATTTGATTACTTTATAAATGATGTGCTACAATAAGAGAAATAAACTCAAGTGGGTAGATATGAAATCATTCAAAATAATGTTAATAAGTTCGATTTTTGCAGTAAGTTCTTTTGCTGTAATGGGTGGACAATCTCAAGGTGGTGCTACTGGATCAGGTTCACACTCATCAATACATACAGTTTATGCAGATGGTGGAAACAAGGCTAAAGCTATTGAATCAACAATGCATAAAGTACAGTGTCAACGTGGTGAAAGAATTAAATTTATAATTGTAGATGGTGGTGAGATAGTATGCTCACAAAGTGAACCTATAAGTACAGGTTCTAAAATTATACAATGTACTGCTAGTTACTCTTGCGAGTAAACTAAACATTAAGTATTAACTAAAAGCAATTATAGAAGCTGTAATAGCTACATTTAAAGATTCTATGCCATTTTTCATAGGTATAGATACTTTAGAGTTACACATTTTTTCAACCTCTAAACTTACGCCATCACTCTCATTACCTAAAACATAAATCTCTTTTTTACTTTTGCTTATATCAAAAATAGATTTTTTAGCATGTGAACTTAACATATAAATCTTTGTATCTGTAAACTTTTTTAATTCATCTTCTAATACATCACAATGAAGTATAGTTATCTTACTCCAAGCTCCAGCACTTGCTTTTATACTTAAAGGGGAGATTTTTGCAGAACTTTTTGATGGTAAAATTATTGCATCAACACCAGCAGCAGCGGCAGATCTTAAAATCATACCAAGATTTTGTGGATTTTGAATCCCGTCAAGTGCAATGATTTTAAATGCATCTCTTTGATCAGATAAAAAACCACTTACACTTTTGTACTTTTTACTTTTTATATCAAGAGCAACCCCTTGATCTTGCTTAGAGTTTTTAGAGATACGAGAAAGTGCTTTTTTATCATGATATTTTATCTCTACCCCAGCATTAGAAGCTAACTCTTTTATCTCAAGTATTACACCATCATCAAGATTTGAGTTACTTAGATGTAGCTTGTGAACATCTACATTTTTATCTTTAAGTGCTTCAACTACTACATTTCTTCCATAAAGGGTTATTATGTCTTTAAAAAAGTTCTTTTTATCTATATATTGTTTTGAGTCATTTTTCATAAACGTATTTTACACTAAAAGTAGATATTATGTTGTTAAAATTTAAAGGGTACACATGACACTAATAGAATCACTCATACTTGGAGTCGTTGAGGGTATAACTGAATACCTTCCTGTCTCATCAACCGCACATATCATTTTAGCAGCAGAGGCAATGGGTCTTAAAAATGATGATTTTTTAAAAGCTTTTAATATAATCATTCAGATAGCGCCAATATTTTCAGTTATGTTGATATATAAAGACAAACTGATGCAATCATTAGAATTATGGAAAAAACTAATAATATCTTTTATACCAACAGGGGTAGTAGGTTTATTGTTTCATGAACAAATAGAAGCCCTTTTTTCAAGTAACCTAACAGTCACTATGATGATGATCACTGGTATTCTTTTTCTTGCCATTGAGTACACTCACCAAGAGGAGCATAAACATACATCTGATTTAGATGAAGTATCTTATAAACAAGCTATATACATAGGACTTTTTCAAGTTTTTGCACTAATACCTGGTGTTTCAAGAAGTGGAAGTACAATTTTAGGAGCGATGTTAGTTGGTTTAAAAAGAGAAGTTGCTATGAGCTTTAGCTTTTTACTTGCTATTCCAACTATGGGAGCGGCATCATCATACACACTTTTAAAAGAGTATAAGATTTTTAACTCTGATCAGTTTTTAGCTTTAGGTATAGGTTTTATTGCATCTTTTATAGTTGGGTATATTGCAGTTAAAACATTTTTAAAACTTGTTTCTATGTATAGCTTTAAGCCATTTGGTTATTACTTACTACTAAGTGGTATCGCTTTTTACTTTGTTTTATAAATATTGATTTATATCTACACAAAATGACAATCAATAAGTTAAAATAGCTAAAAAAAGAGAGTAAAATGAACTATCCAGAATTTTTTGATAAAGTTGAGAGTATTAAGCTTCAAGATAAACTAGCACTTACTTTAGGTGCTTTTTATGATGGTATCTATGAGATAAGTTATAAAGAGGTTGTAAAATCTGCTGGTCATTCATGTCCAACTGTTGCTGGTGCTTATCTTATGACACAAGTTGCTCTTCAAGAGCTATATAAAGACAGCTTGCCTCAACGTGGTGAGATAAAAGTTGAGTTTAAAGAGTCACAAGATGAGGGTGTAGCTGGAGTTATAGCTATGGTTGTAACTATGATTACAGGTGCTACAAGTAACAATGGTTTTAAGGGCTTAAATGGTAAGTTTGCAAGAACATCACTTATGTCATTTGATCAAGATATAAAGTCTAGTGCTAAATTTACAAGAATGGATACCAATGAAAGTGTAGATGTAGTTTATGATCCATCTTTTGTTGCAAGTGATCCTAGGCAACTTGAGTTAATGAAAAAGATGATGCAAGGTAATTCTAGCAAAGAAGAGATAAAATTGTTTGGTTCTTTATGGCAAAAAAGAGTTGAAAAAATTATTTTAGATAAAGGCAACAAGGCAATTAAGTTACTTTAAGTAACATAAGCTCAATATAATCACATTTTTATCACTATTTATAGGGATTTGCTAATATGAGTTAATATTAGATTAACTTATGTTGGAATAAACTTTGCTTATCACATAAGTGAAACACCATGGCAAATTTTTTTCACAAAACTTACATGGTGTTAATAAGGTAGGGATATGCAATATTATTTACAAGCCGTGATTACTATAGTTGGAGTTTATCTCAAGACAGAGATAACTTTAGTTAAAATGTGCAAAAGACTTCTGTAAATTCGGGAGATTTTTACAAGAAGTGGACCCATTTGTCCTTTTTGTACGTTTAGAAAGTTTTCAATATAGACGAAGCATTTTTTAATGCTTTTGCTCTATGTGAAAGCTTCTTTTTTATTTTATCATCTAACTCACCCAATGTTTTATCATAATCTTTTGGTACAAATATAGGATCATAACCAAAACCATTTTCACCACGCTTTTCATCTAAAACATCACCATACATCCAACCATGAACACTAAACTCTCTAGTTTTATCTACTATAGCCATACAAGCAGTGTAATGAGCAGGTGAACTTTTTAAACCTTTAGATTTAAGCTCATTTAACATCTTATTTAGGTTGTCAACATCACTTGCACCCACACCTGCATATCTTGCACTGTAAATACCTGGTTCACCACCAAAAGCATCCACACTTATCCCACTATCATCAGCTAAAACTACAACTTCATCATCACCTAATGCTTTAAAAACAGCTCTTGCTTTGATCAAAGCATTTTCTTTAAAGCTTGAACCATCTTCAACTATTTCAAACTCATCAATCAAATCAGTATAAGGGACAACCTCAAAACTATCACACATTGCTTTTATCTCTTTAACTTTACCCTTGTTTGAGGTTGCTAAAACTAATTTCATCTTAATTCCTTGATATAAATGAGTTTATTGTCCAAATATATATTTTTTTTGATTATAATTGCATAATTCTATCCAGAAAAGGCAAACAATGTTCAAAAAAATATGGCCCTTATCTTTAATCTTATCTTTAAGATTTTTGGGACTTTTTATAGTTCTACCAGTTTTATCAATCTACGCGCTTGATATGAAAGACTCTACACCACTTTTAGTTGGTATTATTGTTGGTGGTTATGCACTAACTCAGGCAATATTTCAATTTCCTTTTGGATATATGAGTGATAAAATAGGTCGTAAGGTTACTCTTTTTATAGGACTAACAATATTTCTTGTTGGTTCTTTAGTTTGTGCAACTAGTGATAATATTTATATATTAATACTTGGTAGATTTCTTCAAGGAGCAGGAGCAATAGGTTCTGTAATTCCAGCAATGATTTCAGATATGGTTGAGGAGGAGATTAGAGGTAAGGCTATGGCGATGATGGGTGGTTTTATTGCACTTTCATTTGCAGCAGCTATGATGCTTGGGCCTGTTTTATCTGCGAGCTATGGAATGGAATTTTTATTTTATCTAACTGCAATTTTTGCAGCTATATCTATAGTTGTACTTTTTACAAAAGTTGCTACACCACCAAAAATAATAGTACATTTTCATGAAAAGTCTTCAACATCAGATATTTTAAAAGATACTAACCTACTTACTATGATTATTATAAATGCAATGCAAAAAGGTTTAATGACTATTGCTTTTGTTTTAATACCTATAATCTTAACTTCAAGTGTAGCTGATGGTGGTTTTGCTTGGGAAAAGTCTGAACTATATATGGCGTATGCTCCAGCAATGCTTTTAGGTCTTATAGCTATGGGACCTGCTGCTGTTTTTGGTGAGAAAAAAAATATACCTAAGCAGATTTTTTTAATCTCTATAGTTCTTTTTATAATTGCCTTTGCCTTAATGGGTTTTGCATCTAACTCTACACTTTTTGTACTTGGAGTAATAAGCTTTTTTGTAGCTTTTAATATGATGGAACCACTTGTTCAATCAATGATCTCTAAATTTGCTAAGGTGCATCAAAAAGGTGCTGCACTTGGACTTTCAAACTCTATAGCTTACTTTACAACTTTCCTAGGAGCTATGGGAGCTGGTTTTATGCTAGACATAGGATCTAGAGATATGCTTATATATGTAGTTTTAGCATTAAGTGTATTGTGGTTATTTTGGACTCTTAGATTAAGTAATCCTAAAAAATATTCACACTTATATATTCACTTAGATAATGTAGATATGGAGAAACTAAAAGTTCTTGAGCATGATTCAATCGCACAATGGTACATCAACGATACAGAAAATTTAGCAGTTATTAAGTATGAAAAAGATGCTATAAAAGAGGAAGAGTTAATATCTAAAGTAGAAAAAAGCTAAAGATAGAACCTTAGTTTACTTAACCATGTAGTTCCCAAGCTATAGCTTGGGAAGTTCATATAAATATTATATTTTTTTATTACTTCTAGCAAGTTCTGCTAAAGTAGTATTTAGAAGCATATCATCTATTAAAGTTTTAGGTTTAATCCATTTATCATGTAACATACATGGATTTGTCGAGTCACATTTATCAAAGCCCAATATACAACGCTCATCTTCGTTAACACCACTATCTTCAACAGCATTTAAAATATCATTTAAATATATATCTTTAGAATCACGAGCAAGTGAAAATCCACCCTCTCTTCCTCTATTTGATATAACTAAACCTTTTTTTGTTAAACCTGTCATCAGTTTAGTAAGGTACTTGTATGGAAAATCTAGCTCTTTATGTAAAGTGTTTACTGAATGAAGCGATTCATTATGAACGCTTAAATAAGATAAAACTCTTATAGCGTACTCTGAAGTTTTTGAAAAATGCACATCTATCCTTTGTTGAGACTTAACTCAAAAATTATGACAGATTATAACGAGATGAAATATTTATTTCTTTTATATTGATAATTAGTACTTTATCGTAGTATTATTTTAAGCTTTGTTTATATATTATTCATAAAATTTATAACTAGAAGGGTCAGATTATGGCATTAGATTTAAGTATTACAAATGGTATTTTAGGGGTTCGTCCCCCTGTTACTAAACCACATCCTGGGTTTTTACAACAAGCTGGAGAAGATGGAGTTAGAAAACTAGCAAGTGATCATTATGATCTTATTAAAGACAGTGAAATAGCTTTTTTATTTCCAGTAAATGATGATGATGATTTTGCAGCAGCTCAAAAACATGCAGCAGATTTTTTAATACAAATTTGTGGAGGAAGAGACCTTTTTACTCAAAGCAGAGGGGCCCCTCGTATGGTTGGAAGACATGCACCATTTAGAATAGACAATGACTCAAGAGTTAAATGGCTAGAGCTTTACGCTACGCTTATGCAACCACTAGTAGATAGTGGCATAGATGAGGAGTATGTTCAAAGTGTTTGGAACTATCTTGATATATTTTCAATTTGGATGATAAACACTCCAGACTAGAGATCCCTTAGGGAGTCTCTAAAGTTAATCAATTTGAGCTTGACTTAAATTTAGTATATCTGCACTTAGAGAAATACATTATAATAACAAAAATAATTTCATACTTAAACCTAACTAAAAATATTTTTATTAATTGTATCAAAAAAAATTATTATTTGTCTTGTAACCAAGTTTATGGTAAAATTCCGAAAAATTTACCCAAAAAAGGTACTAAATGCAAATTACTGCTAAAAAAATTGATTCTGCTAATGCAACTATATCGGCTACTATAGCTTCAAGTATAGTTGAAGAGAACGTAAACAAAATAGCTAAAGAGTTAAGCAAAACTGCTAACATCTCTGGTTTTAGAAAAGGTAAAGTTCCTGTTACTGCTGTTAAATCTCAGTATGGTGAAAAACTTGTTCAAGATGCTGAAGCGCAAGCTTTAAGAGATGTTCTAGATGGTGGTCTTAAAGAGTTAGGTTTTGCTAATGATAAATTAATTGGTGAGCCACAAGTTACTAAGTTTGATAAAAAAGATGATTCTATAGAAGTTGAGGTTATTGTTGCACTTCGCCCAGAAATTGAGTTAGGTGACTATAATTCACTTGTTCCTGATTTTAACAAGCCTAAAGTAACTAAAAAAGCTGTTGAAGATCGTATTAAAGAGTTAGCAAGTGCACAAACTGAACTTAATGAAGTTGAAGAGGACAGAGCATTAGAAAATGATGACTTTGCTAAATTTGACTTTGAAGGTTCTATAGATGGTAAACTATTTGATGGTGGTGCTGCTAAAGATTTTTCACTTCAAATTGGTTCAGGTCAATTTATCCCAGGATTTGAAGATCAAATGCTTGGTCTAAAAAAAGGTGAAGAAAAAGTTATTAAAGTAACTTTCCCTCAAGAGTATGGTTCAGCTGACCTTGCTGGTAAAGATGCAGAGTTTAAAGTTACACTAAATGCAATCGAAGCTAAAGCAAAAGTTATTATGAATGACAAACTAGCTAAAAAGATGATGCCAAATGAGGAAGATGCTACTATAGATATGCTAAAAGGGCAAGTTGAAGAGCAAATTCAAAGTGAAGAGCTTGCAAAACTTTATAATGAAGACTTAAAACCAAAAGTTTTAGACAAATTAGTTGAAACTTTCAACTTTGACTTACCATCTTTTGTTGTTGAACAAGAGATAGATATGGCTTTAAATAAAAAAGCTGGAACTATGAGTGAAGAAGAAGTAAATGAACTAAAAGAAAATCAAGACAAAGTAACTGAGCTTAGAGAAACTTTTAGAGAAGATGCAACTAGAAGTGTAAAAGCTACTTTTATTATTGACGCACTTGCTGCTAAAGAATCTATTAAAGTTGATGAGCAAGAAGTTATGCAGACTATATACTTTGAAGCTATGCAAACTGGTCAAGACCCAAGTGCAGCTTATGAAAATTACAAAAAAGCTGGTTACATCCCAGCTATACAGATGGCAATGGTTGAAGACAAAGTTCTTTCAAAAATGCTTGATGCAAAAATAGCTTAGTAAAATAAGTTACTAGAACCCTTTTTTTGGGTTCACCTCACAAAATAGTTTCCACTTTATTTTTTTCACAGAGCTTATAGAGTAAGATTTGTCAAAATAATAAATTATTAAACCCAAGGAGTTAAAATGTCATATATACCTTATGTAATAGAAAAAACTGGTCGTGGAGAGAGATCTTACGATATATATTCAAGACTTTTAAAAGATCGTATTATTATGCTTAGTGGTGAAGTTAATGATCAAGTTGCTTCAACTATCGTTGCTCAAATGCTTTTTTTAGAAGCTGAAGATCCAGAAAAAGATATCTATTTTTATATAAACTCTCCAGGTGGTGTTGTAACTGCGGGTATGGCTATGTATGACACAATGAACTACATCAGACCAGATGTTGTAACAATCTGTATAGGTCAAGCAGCATCAATGGGTGCATTTTTACTTTCAAGTGGTCAAAAAGGTAAAAGATACGCACTTCCACATGCAAGAATTATGATACATCAACCTCTTGGTGGGGCTCAAGGTCAAGCAACTGACATAGAGATTCAAGCAAATGAGATACTTAGAATGAAAAGAGAGTTAAATGGTATCTTGGCTAAAAACACTGGGCAAACTATAAAAAAAGTTGAAAAAGACACTGATAGAGATAATTTTTTAAGTGCACAAGAAGCTAAAGATTATGGTATGATAGATGAAATACTTACTAAAAAAGAGTTAGAAGAGAAATAAGGCTTTATTATGGCAGCTCGTTTAAGAAAAAGAAGAGATATTTCAGAAGTTGATTTAGAACCAGAAGTCATATCGCAAGATAGAGTACCTTCAAATAAGTTAAATACCCCTACTAGCGATATAGAAGTGTATGCTAAAGAGGTATTGAACACTTTAATTAACGATAATTTGCCACCTACTCCATCTAACTATATTTTATATTTTGACAGACTACTAGAGGACAAAAGCGAAACACTAAGAAAACAAGTCAATTCTATTTTAGAGTTTGATCAAGATAATGATGATGATAAATCATTAGAGTTAGAAAAATATTTAAAAAAAGGTTTTCAATCTGTTAAAAGTATTTTAGGTGTTACAGCTAATATGTATAAAAACATGGCTTTAATGACTAAGATTTTAGATAAAAGAAAAGCTGAGTTAGAAAATGATCCAACAAGTGCTACTGCATTAAATGCGATTATTAATCTTGAAGAGGATGTTAGCAAACTAAATGGTATTATCAAAAAACAGATAACTCAGATGAAAACTTTATATGATGATACTGCGAGTATAGTAAAAGATGTAGAAAATGAAACTATTTTTGATAACAGATATGGCATCTATAATAAACGCTATCTTTTAACTAAACTTGATCAAGAGATAAAATCTATAAGTGAGTTTAACCACAAAAGTACCGTTATAATGCTTGAACTATCAAAATCACTTGAAGAGCAAATAGAAAGCGAAAAAGTTTTAGTTTTAATGACAAAAACTATAGCTAGACTTCTAATGAAAACTTCAAGACGCTCTGACATTGTTGCACACTACTCTAATGGTATATTTGCAATGATACTTAAACATACAGATATAAATAGTGCAAAAAAAGCAAGTGAGCGACTTTGTGACTTAGTATCAAACTCAAATTTCTTTTTAGCTGAAAAAGAGATAGAGCTAAAAATTGCAGTTGGTATAGCACCAATTAAAGAATCAAAAAGTGTAGAGGAAACTATACTTTGTGCACTTGATGCTATGCAAAATGCTTACAACGACGATAGTATCGATTTTTCAGTATGTGAGGCGTAATGAGTACACTTAAAGTTATAACATATCCCAACAAAGTATTAAAAAACATATCAAGTGAAGTAAAAAAATTTGATAATCTACTACATAAATTTTTAGACAATATGTTTGATACCATGATTCTATCCAATGGTATTGGTCTCGCAGCAATACAAGTTGCTAATCCAATTAGAGTTTTACTTATTTGTCTTCCAAGTGGCGAAGAGGATGAGCAAAAGAAAGAGGATCTTCTTGAGATTATAAACCCTATAGTTATAAAAAAGTCTGGTAGTATCTTTTACCAAGAGGGTTGTTTAAGCGTTCCTGGTTTTTATGAGGAGATAGAAAGATTTGAATCTATAGAACTTGAGTACCAAGATAGATACGGCACAAAACACACTCTACAAACAGATGATTTACTTAGCATTGCAATACAACATGAGATAGATCACTTAGATGGTAAACTTTTTATAGAGAAACTTCCTTATGCTAGACGTAAAAAATTTGAAAAAGAGTATAAAAAAGCTCAAAAAGAGAAGAAAAAAGACAATTAACTACTTTGTGTTTTTAATTTGTATTTAAGCTGATTAGTTATATCATTATTCTTGTAGCTACAAAGATTAACTAAAAGGAAGCCATTTGATTAAAACTTTTTCACAGGCTTTAAGGTCATTTATTGAAGCACACTCTAATCAAAAGTTGAGTGCAATCAAGCTTTACAATGAACCGAACTTTTTTAAGATAGATAGATTTTTATAATAATTTTTACGCGAAATATCTAGTTGTTCTTACAACATAAAAGAGTTTTTTTAACTCTTTACTTATTTATGAATATTTTGTAAAAAGTGTTATAAGTGAAATAGATTCAAACCTATGCTCTTTTAGAGTTTACTAACTTAGAGTTAGATGTATTTGGGTTTTTGGACAAATTTTTGTTATCTATTTTCTTATATTAAAGTTGAAGCTGTTAAGATACAACTTTAGGGTTAACAACCTATTTTTTACTTGCAGTTGGGTTTTCCAACTGCTTCAAAATTCTTTATACATTTTTATTATAGTTTCATTTTTTTCATCAATTATTTTACTAAATCCAAACCTTTCAAATAACTTTATCGCCCTATTATCACTCTCAATTACTAAAGAAACTGCCTTATATCTATCTTTTATATAATCAAAAAAATGTTCTAAAAGTTCACTACCAAGTCCAACATCTCTAAACTCAGGCTTAACTCCAAAAACAAGTTCAGGTACACCATCTTTTACAAAACCATAACCATAATTTCCAAGATCTCTAACCCAAACACCAGCTGCAACTTGATTTTTAATCATAATATACATACCCATATCTTTATCTGTGTCACCAAAATATTTATAATATAAATCTAAATGTTTAACATCACTTAGCTCTAGTTTATGTGTGTCTAATGACGCAGCATAATACATAATATCTCTAACAACATGTTGTTCAAAACTTCTTAAATAAAAGTACTCTTTTTCACCTATAATTGTTGCATTAGCCATTAAAATCTCCAAATTGAGCGAATTATAACTCATTTTTGGTTATCATCAAGCATGATAAAAAATTTAAAATCTTTTTTGATAAAAGTACCTAGATATAACTATGATGCAAAATTAGCAAGACGTGCAGAGATAACAAACTTGATGATATTGCTTTCAAGCTTTATAGTTGGCATTGATCTAATAAATTCATTATATTATAATTACTTAACCATATCATATATGGAAATACTTTTTTTAATTATGGCAACAATAACTTTCATACTTTTCAAATATAAACTAAGTGTGCAGACTGCTTCAAACTTAATAGTTGGAGGGATAGCTTTTTTATCTTTAGTATCTCTAAGCGTAGAGGGATTTGGAAAAGAATCAGCCATTTTTTGGACGGCGACTCTCCCTCTATACTTTTTCTTTTTTTTAGATGTAAAATCTGGTTTAAAATGGACTTTGCTTACAGAAATAGTGCTTATATTTACATTTTTAAATACAATTTTTAAATTTTATAATCCTATATTTTCAAGTGATTTACTTATACAATTAATCCTTGGATTTGCAGGCTTATCTTATCTATTTTATCATTATGAACACTCAAGACTAACACAAGAGTTAGCTTTAGAGAAAGCCTTAAAACATAAAGATATACTAAACCAAGAGGTTCATCATAGGGTTAAAAACAATCTTCAATTTATAGTTGCTCTTTTAAGTATGCAAGCCATACATGAAAACAATTCAGATAAATATAATGTAGCAATAAATAGAATAATTTCTCTATCTCATCTACATAATATACTTTATGATACAGAAGATATGCACAATATTAGCACAAAAGATTATTTTTCAAAAATTGCAAATACATTAGTATCAACATCAATATATAATATAAATTTACATATTGGAGTAAATGTTAATATATCTATTTCTCATAATCTTTTTTGTGGATTATTACTAAATGAACTTATAACAAACTCTATTAAACACTCATTTAAAAATAGTGGGGGAAATATATACATAAACCTTAAAAAAGATACCAATAAATATATTTTGAGTATAAAAGATGATGGAATAAGCTACAATAAAAATAATAGTAAAAGTTCTTTTGGAACTGTTCTTATAGACATACTTGTTTATGATCAGTTAAAAGGTGAGTTAATATATAAAAATAATACTCATACAATAATATTTAAAGATGAAATATGAGGCAAGAAAGTTTTTTAATTATAGAAGATGAAGCTATAACAGCTAGATATATTGAGATGATTCTAAAACAGATGGAGTTTGAAAACATATATATTAGTACAGATATCAGTGAGATAATTGATATAGTTACAAATAAAAAAATTGATATTTCTTTGCTAGATATAAATCTAAATAAATCTTTTGATGGTCTAGATATAGCAAGAAAAATATTAAATATCCAATCACATAAGCAGATAGTTATATCAGCTAATCATGACAGTTTAACTATGTCAAGAGCGAATGATATAGATATACAAACATTTATAACTAAACCATTTACACCCGAGCAATTAAAGGCAACTGTTCTTATGTGTATCAATCAAAAAGAGACTCAACAATCTGCTCAAAACACTTTAATACATTTAGCAAGCGAATATACATTTAATATTGAAAAAAAATCTATGTCTAAAAACAATAAAGAGATTTCACTAACAAAAGGTGAATTAGAATTTTTAAGCTTACTAGCAAAAGCTAAAAATCAGTTTTTAACATATACAGATTTAGAGCATGCTCTTTGGAGAGATGATAGCGTTACAGATTCAACTAGACGTTCATTTATATCAAGGTTGAACAAAAAATTTGATACTTTACTTATTAAAACTATCCATTCACAAGGATATAAACTACTTTTATCTTAGTCTTCTCTATATTTACTCATACCACAACCACCTTTAGGTGTTGGGGGGTTGTCTCTAAGATATTCTAAATCTTCTAAGGTTTGAGTTAGTACTTTTTTTTGTTGTACTATTGGCAACATTAGGTCATCTTTTTCATCTAAAGCAAGTTTAATATTTAGTAAAATACTTTCAACCTCTTTATCTATATCTTTTAAAGCGTTTTGAATATGTTCAATTGGTTTCATACTACAGCCTATCTTGTTTAACTAGAGACAAAACCATAGTTAAAGAAAATCCATCATTTTCATACCCATCTTCAACGCATGTTTCACATTTATTTCCTACATCTAAGTCACAATCCAATAAATCTTCAACTTTTTCACTACCATTTTCTTTAATATATTTAACAATATCACCAAGTGTTATCCCATTACAGACACAAAGTTCTCTATCTAAATCCAACATTATCCTTACCTTTAATCATTTTAATGATAGAATGGTATCGAAAAATAAAGATAATCTCTTAAATTTTTTGTATTAACTCAAAAAGAGAAATAATGATAAAAATTAGTGATGACATAAAAAACCTTGTAGATGATGATATAGAAGAGTTTGTACTAGCATACGAGTATAAAATAGATCACCTTTTAAAAATCATTAAACAAGGTTTAGCTGAAGATGATGAAAGATTTTTAAGTACATACAGATCTTTTGAGGGTGCAGTTTTTGAAAATTTAGTTTATGAAAGACTTATACGCTACGCAACAACTTCAAGTGAGATAAAAAGATTTCTGATCAAAGGTTTACATAAAGATGGTAACTTTGCAAAGCCAAATGCTCTAAGTGTAAACAAAAAAGGTCAAATAGTTTATAGGATCAAGCGTAACGAGATAGGTGAATTTGATGGACTATTTTTTACTAATGATTCTTTATTTTTTATTGAGATGACACTTGTAAAATCTATAGCATCACTTAAAAAACGTTTACGAAAAAAACATGCTTTACTTAAAACACTGTTTCCAACTTGGAACATAAAAGCTTTACTAATTTTAAATGAGGGGGTTATGGGTGCTTCAAATGTTCCAGATTATGTTACAGTTTGGAAAACAAAACAATTTGATGCCTCTAAATATTTCAAAAGATTAAGAGACCATATAGAACCCACTATCCCATTTAAGCGAATATATGGAAAAAATCTTATAACTGCTTCTTCACTTAAAGTTGAAAAATTTGATTATTTTGGTACTTTAGTTTGGATAATGGAAAAATTAAGAGATTCAAAACGTTATACCTTAAATGCAAAATTTTTACACTCTAAAAAATTTATTCAATTTCATGAACTTTATACTAAAGTATATATTGGGTTTATAAAAAAAGAAGATTTTTTAAAGCTTTATGAGATAGATTCAGAAGTTAAACTTGCAGATGTCTTTGTTATATCTTTAGAGTATGAACATACAGGAGAGTTAAATTTAACATATTTTTCACAACTTGCAAGAAAAAAACTTTTAAATATCAGAGTTAAAAATGGAAATATTTCTGTAGTAAAAAAAGATCCATTTGGAGTGAGTGTAAATGAAGTTGATCATATGTTACATTTTTATGAAGATCAATACACCCTAAGTAGTTCTACACTAAAAGCACTAGAACTTTACATAGATAAAACTAACAAAAGAGCAGACAAACCTAAAGTTGAGCTATAAGTTCAGTTGCATAAGCACTTTTAGGTAAGAAAAATTTTAATATAACTTTATTTTCATTATTTATGTAAGAGAAAGTTGTATTTTTTATGTAAGCTAATGCACCTCTCCTAAAACCTTTATCAAAAATTTCAATATCATCTATTTTACTTTCAAAAACATAGGCATCACTTTGACTTCTATAAACGCCCTTTCCAACCATCAAACCAGTTGGGAATATCTTTTTATTATTAAAATCTTTTAGAAGTGTATTTACATTTTTAACATTAAACTCTTTTTGTGTTATAGTAGAATAAAGTATATCCCCATCTAAAAGTTTAAACTCTTGTGTTTGTTTTTTTATTTTATTTATAGATTCTATACTTAAAGAGTATTTATCCTTTATCTCATTTGGACTCATAGAGATTATATCTTTGTTAAATTCAACTCTATCTTTTAGCCAATCATTAAAAAATTTAGATTTATATGCTGATTTTAAAATATCTTCAATATTTTTATCTTTAACTTTTTCCTCACCATGTATAACTTTTGAGGCTTGATCAAAATTATCTTCATTTTTACCAAATCTTTGCTCACCAAAAAAATTTAATAATCCATTTTTCTCTATTTTTTTAAAACGTTTTTCTATTTTGCCTGCATCAATTTGCTTTACATTATGTAAAACTATCTCAAAATTATTTCCATCCAAGCCACCTCTTTTTAAAGCTTTGTTATATCTAAAAAAATCAACTATTTGTATATATTTTTCTTTAAAAAATTTTAAAGATTTTTCATGTCTGTTATCTAAACATAAAAACTGTTCACTTGTCGCATGCTTATCTTTTAAACCTAAAAAAGTTATATCATTTGTAGGTATATTTAAAAATTTAGCTAAGGTTTTAATTGCATCAAAAGTTGATACACCCTCTTTGTGTATTTTTAAAACTAAAAAATTACCATTTTTACTTTTTACAACCGAAGCAACTTCGTAAACTTTAAAATCATCAATACTTTGTGCAAAATCAAAAGATGCACCATTTTGGGTTATATATTTTTTCATAAATGTATTATAGTATAATTGCATTTTATTAGAGGATGAAGATGTTTGATTTTTTAGATAATGATTATTTTAATATAATACTTCAAATTGTTTTTTTATTATTTATAGCTTACGATACAAAAAAGTATTTTCAAACAAGACAGAAACAGTACCTTATAAACATTGCCTTAACATTAGGCTTTTTTATATGGGCAATAGTTCCATTTTATAACAAATATATGACTTGGGATAATACACATAAATCAGAGTTAAAGATATGGTGCGAAAAAGATAACAATATTAGTATGTGTAAATGTTTAGATGATAAAGTATTTAAAGAGTACTCTTATGAGTCATACAAAGCGTACAAAAGTAAAACGGACTCCGACTTAAAAGAGTTTCTAAGTGAAGTCAAAAAAGAGTGTTTAGAAGATTTAAACTAAAAAGCTGGTGAAAAGTATCCAACTATGATTGATAATCCAATCATAAATCCAAAAGCAACAGCTATATCTATAAGTTTATCTACTGAAAGCGGTTTATCATAATCACCTAGGTTATTTAAATTTGGTTCCATTTTGACCCCTTTTAATTTTTATAACTAATAACATTATACTTAGATACTATCACTTAGATATCACTTTAAATGCTATAATTTGAATAAAAGAAGAGATAATGCAAAAATTTGAAAAAATAAAAGCTGATGATAAAATAAAAGAAGTTGTTAAAACTGCATTTCAAGCAGAGTTTGACATAGATGGTGCTTGGGGTTACACAAAAGATGAAGCTACAATCATAAACTCAACACAGATGCCTCTAAAAGAGTTAGAACATACACTTTCAACTATGAGAGCATATTTAGAGATGAACATGACATTAAATGAAGATGAAAGGTTTGGTAGCATTAATCTAAGTGAAATAAGCAGAGAGACCATAACTAGTGAATTAAATAAGTATGAAAAAGTCGAGTACACAATATCAGCAATGAATGAAAAAGAATATGCAAAATTTATAAATGAGTATAAAAAAGGGTATGGAACTAAAGAATTTGATTTAAATGAACACTTCAAGAATAGAAAAAAAGCTACTATTAATTTGAGTATATCACATTGGTTTGATATAACTAACATATAAGTTAATATGTGTTAGTTAAAATTATTACTCAAAAACTTATAAGCGTATATGTTTCAAATTGTAATACCAAAAAGCTAAAATAAGTATAACCTACCCCTAACTAAGTGATTAAATATAGATTAAGCTATATACTATTGCCGTTAGTTGAGCAATATGTCAACGTTTTTACAAGATATGTGGCAACTTGCCATATATTTTGCAAAAAGTTCAATACTATAATTTATTAAGGGAGATAACGTGAACAAAAGTCTGAATACACAAGACAACACGTCTGTTAGTAGAAGAGAGTTCTTTAAAAGAGCTGCTTCTGTAAGCGCAGTTGCGGCATCAACAGTTTTGCTTTCAAAAGAAGCATTAGCTGATGATCCTGCAATTATGCACCATGTGCCTTGGGGGCAAAAATTAGGTTTTCCAGTAACACATAACCGTTACGGCATGCCATCTCCTTTTGAGCATAATGTTTTAAGAAGAAACACGAAACTACTAGCTTCTGGTAACTTTCAAGCATCAATCGCAGTTGCTCCTATACATGAGCTTTCTGGAATTATTGTACCAAATGGTTTATTTTTCTCAAGAAGTCATGGTGGAACTGCTATAGTTGATCCTAATGAGTTTAGACTAATGATTCATGGTTTAGTAGAAAAAGAGATTGTTTTAACTCTTGATCAACTTAAAAAATACCCTAGCGTTACTCGTACTCACTTTATTGAGTGTCCTGCTAATGGTGGACAAGAGTGGAGAGGCCCACAATTTAACTCTTTACAATTTGCAAAAGGTTTTATGAGTTGTGCTGAATGGACTGGTGTTTACATCAAAGATATTCTTAAAGATTTAGGTCTTAAGCCAGAAGCTCAATGGATGTTAGCAGAGGGTTCAGATAACTCAGAGATGGGTAGAACTGTTCCTGTTGATAAAGTTCTTGATGATGCAATGCTAGTTTGGGGACAAAATGGTGAAGCACTTCGTCCTGAACAAGGTTACCCTGTTCGTTTACTTGTTCCAGGTTGGGAAGGTAATCTTTGTGTAAAATGGCTTAAACGCCTTAAGTTTTCAACTGAACCTTACTATTGTAAAGAGGAAACTTCTAAATATACTGCTTTAAAACCAACAGGTAAAGCTATACAACACTTTTATGCAAATGAAGTAAACTCAACTGTAACTTCTCCATCTCCAGAGAAACCTTGGAAAGATGTAAAAGTTGGTGATTTAATTGAGATAGAAGGACTTGCATGGTCTGGGATGGGAACAATTAATGCTGTTGATTTGTCATTTGATGGTGGTAAAAACTATGTTGAAGCAGAATTAAAAGGTCTAGTTCTACCAAAATGTTGGACAAGATGGAGCTACATCTACAAGTACGAAGGTAAAAAACTTTTACTTACAAGTCGTGCTATAGATGATGCTGGCTACATTCAACCAACAATTGATCAAGAAACATCTGTAATGGGTGTTGAATCTGTTTACCACAGAAATGCGGTAGAGACTTGGGAAGTAACAACTGATGGAAAGGTGAATCATGTTCAAATTAGATCGTAAATTTTTAGTAGCACTATCAATAAGTGCTGCTTCATTATTGGCAATAGGATGTAATGGTGATGCATCTGCAGATGCACAAGGACACATGAGTTCTAGTGCAAAACAAAGTGTTTACGCAAATGGTAAAGCTGTAATTGATGGTGGTGTAACTTATCCTACTGTTAATGGAAAGACTTCACAATATGCTGTAAATACTAAAATACCATCAAGCGGTTTTAACTATGGTCGTACACCAACTGCTAATGAGCTTGAAGCTTGGAATACAGATGTAACACCATGGAAACTACCTCCAAAAGGTCAAGGTTCTGTTGAAGATGGTGAAGAGATATATGAAGCAAAATGTGTAATGTGTCATGGTGACTTTGGTTCAGGTGGTGGTGGTTACCCATCACTATCTAAAGGTAATGCTTACGATTTACAAAAAACACTTACCAACCAAAGAAACATCCCAGATGCTGATGGTCCAACTCGTGAATTTGGTTCATACTGGCCACAAGCAAGTACACTTTGGTGGTACATTCATGATGGTATGCCACATCCTAAAACAAAAAGTTTAAGTATAGATCAAGTTTATGCTTTAACTGCTTACATTATTAGTATTAATGAGATTAAAATTGATGGTGAAGAGGTTGATGATGAGTATGTACTTGATCAAGAAAAATTCTCTAAAATAGTGATGCCTAATGTTGATGGTTTTGAACCAAAAATAGATGGTAAAGGTGCAACTGATGTAGTTCGTGCATACTACGCTAATCCTAAGAACTTTGGCGGACAGAATCTTAATAAAGGTGCTGTAAGATGTACGACTAATTGTCAAGAAGCGAATGCAACTGTAAAACGTATTCAAGGTGTTGGTATATCTGATTTCTTACCGCCTATGAATGTTACTAGAGATATGCCTGTTGAAAAGGGTGCTCCAACTCCTGGTGAGAAAGACTACCAAGCTTCGTGTGCAGTATGTCACGCTGATAGTTCAATGGGTGCACCTGCATTTGGAAACAAAGAAGCATGGGCAAAAGTAACATCTCAAGGTATGGAAACAGTTTATCATAATGCTATCAATGGTAAAAATGGTATGCCTCCAAAAGGTGGGACTGATTTATCTGATGCAAAAATTAAAGATGTTATTAACTACATGGTTAACTCAAGCAAATAATAAAAGCTTAAACATAAAAAGGGGATAATATCCCCTTAACAAATTACTAACATTAGTGTGTTAGTATAAATTTTAAACTCTAAAAGGAAAAAACATGGAAAGAAGAAAATTTTTAAGTATGACTCTTGGTGCTTTAGCATTAGCTGCAGTTCCAGTAAGTGTTCGTGCAGAAGATTATAGAAAATTAAAGCCAACAGCTTGGACTGCTAAAACTGTTGATGACGCTATTAAAGCTTTATATGGTTCAACTGCAACTATTGAAAAAGGTGTTACAGTTACCGCACCAGATGTTGCTGCAAATGGTGGAGCTGTTCCAATTAATGTAAAATCTAATATAGATGCTAAAAGTGTAGCAATCTTTCAAGATGCTAACCCTGAAGCTGCTGTAATTGTATTTGATATCAATGAGTATTCAATCATCAACTACGACATCAAAATCAAAATGAAAGCAAGTGGTACTATCTCTTGTGTTGTTGAAGGTAAAGATGGAAAATTATACGTTGGTAAGAAAACACTAGACGTTGCACTTGGTGGTTGTGAAGGTTAATCCCTTTACTTCATTATAAATAGAAAATACAAAGGAACATTTATGAAAGTAAAAGCAAAATTAAAAAAAGATGTTATTAAAGTTAAAGCACTTATAAAACACGATATGATTACTTATGATCAAGCTAAGAAAAAATTTGGTGATAGAGAAAAGTCTAACTTTGTTATGCATGTAACAGCAAAAATCGGTGATGCAGTTATATATGATGCATCAACTTCTCAATTTTTATCTAAAAACCCTATTTTAAAATTTCAAGCTAAAGGCGATAAATTTAAAAAAGGTGATAAACTTACTATGAATTGGGTTGACCGTTCAGGTGCAACTAAAGAAAAAACTGTAAAACTTAAGTAATTTTACTTTGTTTAAAGAGTTTAACTCTTTAAACATCCCTCTATCAAAAATAATCAAAAAAGATTTTTATATGTCAAAAACTAAAGTTGGAACTGTATTAGCACTATTTATATCTCGTAAAGATAATCCTAATAGAGTACCAAAAACATCCATTACACTAGATGCCCAAGGTATATTAGACAATAAGTTTTACAATAAAAACATCAAAAGATCAGTTTTAATTGCTACAAAAGATAGCTATGATTTAGCCTTACAAAACGATATAAATATAGATTATGGACTTTTAGGTGAAAATATACTAATAGATTATAATCCGTACTCTATGCTTCCAGGACAAAAACTACAAATTGGCACAACAATTTTAGAAATTTCACAAAACTGTACTTTATGTAAAGGTTTATCTCAAGTAGATGCAAAGCTTCCAAAACTTCTTAAAGAGGATAGGGGTATATTTTCTAAAGTTGATGTTAGTGGTACAATTAAGTTAGATGATGAAGTTTATATATTAAATAATCTTGTATCAACATAACACATATAACAATTTATCTATAAACAGTTTCAACTTTCAAACTTCAAAAATTTCATCTATGTTATAATATTGCAAAATTTCCCCTAAGGATTACTATGATTAAAGTAATACTAAGTGCATTTATTGCATTAACATTTATCTCTTGCAATTCAGCTTCTCCAAAAGTTGAAGCTAAAGCAAAAGTAGCAGAAAAACCACAACAAGATATTAGTATCTTCAAAACTTCAAATGTAGATGGTAAAATTACTCCAACTACAATAGAAAAAGCATTTGAAACAAGTGGTTTTTCTATTGATGGTAACAACAATATGAATAAGCCATTTTCTAAGCGTTTTGGCTCAACTTGGTACAAAACATACCATCTGTTTACATTTCATGATCCAGATATGGTTGCTAAACTTGTAGAGCAATATCCAAGTGTTGGTCTAATTACTCCACTTTCTATGTCAATCTATTCTGATAAAAATGGTACTACAATGAGTATATCATCACCATCATTAAGAGGTATGTCAAGAATGACACAAATTCCTATGACTAACCCTGTATTAGTAGCTTTTGCTGATAAAGTCGAAAAAGCTTTAAAACTTGCTCTACCAAATGGAAAATTTCAAACTTTAAACTACAAAAAAGTTGCTGATTTAAATAGATCTTTAGAAACAACTTTTGAAACTGAGTTTGAGTGTGCTGGTGGTGACTGTGAAGATGACATAGACGCATTCCAAGATGAATTTGAAGGTGAGATGGAACCTCTAGGTTTCTTATTTCCAGGTTATATTGGTGTAAATGATGAGATTATAGATCGTGGAGTAGATACATTTGATTTTTATAATACATACTCTGTATGTAAACTAGAAGTTATACATCCAGTCTCTAAAGTACACCCAGAAGTTGGTGCCTTTGCTCCATGTACTTTCTACTTCTATAAAAAGAAAAATGAAAAAATTGTACACATGGGCTTTCCATCTGTGCAGAATTGGATTTTGTCAACTGACATGGAAGATGATTATTCAATTAAACCTCTTATAAAAGCACAAAACTTATTTAAGAAGACAGTTAACTCTATTATTGAATAAAAGCTTTAGCTATACTCGTTCTCACATATAGTGTGAACGAGGAAAACATTTACTCTTTATCTCTTAATTTTGCATAAATTTCTTTATATTGCTCAGTAACATTTCTTAGGACGGGAACCCTAACAGATAAATAACTTGATTTACCACTAGAATCTATTTTACGCATTACTGTAGCATAGACCCAATAAAATCCTCCATCTTTCCTAGTATTTTTTACATATCCAGTCCAGAATCCCTTGTTTTTCACGTCATCCCATAGGCCTTTAAAAGCAATTTTAGGCATATCTGGATGTCTTACAATATTATGAGGTTGTCCAAGCAGTTCATCAATGTTATAGCCAGCAATCTCACAAAACCCCTGATTCGCATAGGTAATAATGCCAGAGCCATCTGTTTCACTAATAATATAATCTTCTATATCAAAATACCATTGCTGTGTTATATCATCTTTTCTAATAGACATAAAAACTCCTTATTTAGCTTTTGTCCTTATATATATACTTGAAAAATTATGTTTATTTATTAACTCTTTTAACTCATCAAATTTGTATGCACTTTCGCTCTCTTCAAGTTCACTAGATGCATACTCAAATCTACTAGTATTAATTGGTTCTTTTGAAAATATTGCTACATAAAGATCATAAGTATCAACACCCTTAGTTACAAGTCCTGCTTCTAACATCTGATCAGAATCTTCACTTGGAAAATGGATAGTTTTACCTTTCTTAATCTTCATAGATGGCATAAACAAAGTAACTATACCATTTTCATAAACACTAAGAAGTGTTATATATCCATCACTTTTCGCACTTAAAGTAAAATTAAACTCGTCACCATCATAAAGTGTATTTTTTGAACTTTCAAAGTTTATATATTTTGATTTTACAGAAACAAAAAGATCCTCAAATTCATCTTTAGATATAGGTATTCTAAAATCATCATAAACAAGTTGCCAAACTCCATCTTCTCTTACTATATCAAAACCAAGTCTACAACCAACTCTTTTTTCTATTCTATCACTAAGTCTTGTTTTATTGAGATATGGGTCTAGTATTTTAGCTTCACATTTTTTGTTTTTATATCTTCTTGCAAGTCGCTGTACAACTGAAATATTGTCATATTGTAAAGCTAAAAAGCACCTACCATCATTTTCCTCTTTTCTAAGTGTTTCGACACCATAAAGTATAGCATGAGAACTTGCTTTAACGCTATAAGATACATCTCTGGTATTGTTACTTTTAACATTAGAGCTAAGAGTAGAAGAGACCTCACTTTTCAACTGTGATGCTATATCATCAAGTGCAATAGCTTTGGCCTCAGAACATGTCTTAGCCTCAGCCGTACCAATAACTTCTGATGGTTTATTGGTAGTTAATGAACCACTCGCATACCAAGTTGGAACCTCTGCATATATAATAGCAATAGTAAAAATCAAAAATAGTAGAATTTTCAAAATGACATATCCTTATTACCCATTAAAGTTGGTTCCTGTAGATTGAGATCCCCCATCTTATAAGACTCATCTTTAACATTTTTATATACATATCTATACATAGACATACTATCTCTTTTTCCATCCATTAATGCGTCCATAACATAATATGAAAAAAGTCTATTACTTTTGTCATCAAATTTATTTGAATATTGCTTATCTTTACCAGCAGTTATAACAAACATTTTATCTTCATCAATTTTTATACCTTTAGGCTTAAGCCTGGCTGCAGCGACACCCTTTATAACAGCTTTATTGTCTGTAGCACCAGAGAAACAAGCATCAATAATTGCAACAACTTTTGATGCTTTAGAATCAGTTAAAAGAGCATATATATTTTTCAATTTAAAAAATTCTTCATCCTCAACATAATCTACCATAGTATCTGCTGGTAACATATATGGTTCATTGTCCTTTGAAGCTACTGGTATTCCATGTCCACTGTAGTAAAAGTAAACAGTATCACCCTTTTCAACACGCCTGAGCTTAGTTCTAAGTTTACCTTTAATCGCTCCAGCAGTTGCACCGTCCTCACTCATAAAAGCAATATGCGAATCTTCTATACCAAGTGTCTTTTTAGCAACATCTCTAAAATTTTTAGCAGTATTTTTATTATATATAATATTGTCAGCAAATTCATAATTTTCTATAGATATAATAAATAACCATTTTTTAGGATCAACTTTTGCTTGAGAAACACCATTAAGCTTTCTATGTATATCATCATTTTTATATACACCCAATTTAGAGTTAGATTTCGCTAAACGATTTTTTTCACCTTGTAGGGCTTTTCTTCTAAGTAGTTTTAAATTTTCCTCTTGTAGTTTAAGTAACTCTTCATCAACACCAACACTAACTTCACCCATAACTAAAGATGCTTCTCCAAGTGAATTAAGAGCAACAACCATAGAACTATCTTTGTAACTGTCATTTGTTACAAGACCTTTATACTCTTTGTTTTTATACTTTACGCTAATGTTTTTTAAAACTAAGTCATTTCCATTGAACTCATAAACAACCTTAGGTGATAATTTTGAGTAATTTTTTTTGAACTTTTTTGCATTAGAGATTGGAACCTTTATGGCAATATTTTTTTCAAACTTACCATTTTTAGTATATATTTTTGTATAAAAATGTTCTGTATCAGCATCATATTTTAGTTTTCCAAGTTCAGGTTTTCCATAAAGAGCACCAAAAGCTTTTGCCATTGCCAAAGCCTTATATTTTTGTGTTGAAGACTTGTACTTATCAACCAATTGTTTATATTTATATTTTTCTTTCTCAACTCTTTTGTTAAAAACAGAAGTTTTTTCGAACTCCCCCTTTGTTAATTTTGGGGCAGTTGGATAGATTGCTATCTTATCAAAATAATATTCAGTTAATGCAGAAAGTTTTTTTTCATCGCTAATATTTTTATATGGATTTAATGGAACTCCAAATAGCATTATAGGTAGTAGAACCAATAGTAGTAGTTTTTTCATCTCATTCTCCTAGTAAAAAAGTGATTTTGCTTTAAATTTTATCTGTTTAGGTATTGATGCAATCTGTTTTAGCTCGTCAATATCAATCTTAGGGATATGTACAGGTATGTAGTATTTAGGGTTCATTGTGTATGCCTTACCTCTATCTATCATAATTGGTATAGGCATCAAAAGTGCATATACACTACCTATACGTTTTAAAGTATAATTTAGTTCAGTTGAAAAATTGTATAGCAATAGATATCTGTCATCACTAAGTTTAATTATACTTCTATCTGATTCTCTTGTATTTTTTCTAAAATTACTCAATAATTTACTTGTAGAACTTTTTATAAGTAAGGTTAAATTTTTATATTCTGGATATCTACTTTTATATCTATATGAGCTCAGGTCATCAAGAGGGTAGCGTTGAGGTGAGTATTTATAAACATTAAATACAACAATAAGTCTATTTTGCATCTCACTGAGTATTGACATCTTAGCATACTGCTGAAGATAAGCTTTACCAAAATACACAGGATTAGTAATTAAAGATACACCCTTATTTTTATATATGGTCACTGTCCCATAGGAAGCAAATCCACGTCCAGGTAAGTTTGACATCTCAATCATCTGCTTAGAAGTAAATATAACACTTTTTGTATTTGTATCAATATTCATAGTAGATACAACTTTGAAGTTTTCTTTTTCAAGTCTTCTTTTTATTTCGTCCAATGAAACAATTTTTGATACAAAGTATGCACTAACTTCACCATCTAGTATAGAGTTAGAAGTAACCTTAGTTATAAGTTCTTTCTCAGTTTGAATTTCGTATTTAATCCAATTTTTAACATCATCACTTTGAGTTCTATCTATATATGCTTTATATATTTGTTCAGCGCGTCTATCGTCAAGTTTTATATCATTATCCCAAACAACTTTTTCAGCAGAAAAAAGAGTTGTAATAAATAAAAATATTGTTAATAAAATTTTCATTATTGCCCTTATGATTATAAAGCGTATTGTAACATATAGTGTTTAAGATAGGTGTAAAAAACAAAAAGTAATAATTTTAGAAAAACACCTGAGCCGAAACTCAAATATTTTATTTAAAAGGTTTGGATAAGTCTTTTGCTACCGCACCAGGCACAGTAGCAATAGTCATAAATTCACCCATACTAAGTTTAGGATAAGATATAGCTATATAATACTTTGCATTAAGTGCATAAGCTTTTCCATCTTCTATAAGTACTAACCATGGTAAAATACTCGCATTTTTTGTGCCAATTTTTTTAACAAATTTAGCTGTTCTTTTACCAAGTTTATAACCTAAAATAGTACGATTTTTGGATAATTCAAGTTTAAATACTTCTAACTTACCTTTTTTGTAAGAATCGGCTTTTGAAACTAAGTCAGTTCCCTCACCAAGTTCTACAAAATCCTCATAATAAGGCATACTTACCATAAAGTGGTAACCAGAAAGTTCAGCGAACTCCCATTTATCATTTTCACTTGCTTTTAAACCATCAAATGCACCTTGTATAGCAGTTAATGCAGCAGAAGAAACTTCATTGTTGTATTCATCTTGCATAAATGCTTTCCCATAGTAAATAGGGTTGGTAAAAGATATCTGTTTATTTGCATCATCTACTAAAACTCTTAATATAGCGGCAAACCCTCTTTTTGGATTATCTGCCATAGCTTTTAAACTATTATTTGTAAATACAATAGTAGTACCTATTTTTTTAACTTTATACTCAGCTAATACTTCAAAACCAGCCCCTACAAGTGCTGATTTTACTGAATCAACATCTTGGTATGCACCAACATAGTATGTTGGAACGCTACCTGTTGGCATAGGACTAGCTACTGCCTCAATTGGAGCAGAAGATGAACATCCAGAAAAGGAGATAATAAAAGTAATAATTGCTAAAGTTATTAATTTTTTCATTATTTAAGCACTGCTCCTAAATTTTTCATTATACCAATAATTTCACTATCTATAGCGTGTATATAATCAACTTTTTTATTATCTTTTATATCCATAACAGAAGCCCAATTTGCAAGTTTAGGCATACCAATTACAAGTATATTAGTTCCAGCCTTTACATACATGTACATTGAGCACGGAGCAAATGCACCTGCTGCTGGGATTCCACCTTTGTGGTTAAAGATGCTATCTGAAAATTTAAAGTGACAAAGTGAGTAAACAAAAAATGCATCATACTCTTTAAAAGGAAGATCTAAATCTTCATATGCCTCTTTAAAGTCTTTATAACCTGCAATGATGTACTTTTTATCTTCAAATGCTTCTTCAAAACCATCTTGAAAATCTTCTATAGCCGTTGCTATATCACCATCTTGAATTTTAAGTTCTATCTCAAAATGCATCATAGTGTCTGCTGGAAGTTTATCATAAGTAATTATCTGTTTCTTACCACCGATTTCTTGATCAATCATTTTATCTAGTGGCTCAAACATTTTAGTAAATTCTGCACGTACAGATGGGGTTTTTACTCCAACTATATCAAGCATAGTTGAAGGAGCTAAATGACCAACATAAGTATTGTCTTCAGCAGTTAATTTATAAGAATGAATATTGAAAGGTGAAAATCCAGCTAATTCAGGGTTGGTGATAAGCATAGTTCTTAAAGCTTTATCTGCGGTAACTGACATAAAACCTAAATTATCTAAGTTAGTTTCTCCATACTTCTCTTTATAACCATCATTAATACGCTCATGTGGATCAGAAAGTACAAAACCTATCTCTTCCATCTTATTATTAACCATATTGTAGTAAGCTTTCTCTTTATCACCTTTAACAACATTAAAAACAACACCATCTGCTGCCAACAATGCACTAGTGCTAAGTGAAAGTGCAAGAACACCTGCAAGAAGTTTTTTAATCATATTCATCCTTTAAAATTATAAATATTTAAAAACTATAAGTTTTTACAAATATTTAAAGCTAGGCTTATTTTAACACAAAGTTACCTAAGATTAAAGCTATATTGTGATTTTTTAAAAAAATGTTACAAAATTACTTATCATAAGTAAATTTAATTTTTTTATAATTTAGAATTATAATTTGAAGTAATTTATATTATTTGAGTGTGAAAGTATATAACTCAAGTTTTTGCTTGAGTTATATATATTTTGAGTTCTTTATGACTAGAAGTAGTATCTCATTGTTAATGAAGTTACCGGGTTAATATCTGAACCTTTTACATCACTTGTACTTGGATTAGCTCCTGTCCCTTTTGGAAAAGTAGTCGCAGTATAAGAAAAACCTAGTTCACTTGCTACTGAAAAATGATCTTTTACTATAAAGTATTCAACACCGATAGTTCCAGCCATAACTAATGCTGTAATATAAGAAGTTGTTCCACCCTTACCATCTGGTCCACCGACACCATAGTAATCTACATTACCACCAGCGTACATACCCGTATCACCCCAATCAGCAAAAGTATAGTAAGCACCTAAACCAGCAGCGAAAAGAGAGCCCTCTTTATTTATACCAGGCCCATTATCATTTGAAGTTGAAGCATAAGCAAGACGTGGTTCAACTCTAAAAGCATCAAAAACTATAGGCACTCTAACAACAGGAGTTGATCCAATTTTACCAGCAATTGGTGTTTTAGTAAAACTTGCAATAGGGTTATCTATATTTGTTAAAACATCAACACCAAGACCAACTTTCACATCTGCTGACGCAACTCCACTTAGAACTGTTGCTGCAACAACTGAACTCATAATTAATTTTTTCATTTATATCCTTTATCTTTTAAGATGAAACAATGTAACATCAAAAAATTGAATTACTAACTAAATTAACTTATATTTAAGTTTAGATTAATTATTTTGTGTATAAATGTAACAATTAATCTAAAAAACAAGAATTATAATATTTTATTATGTATTTAATTGATTTTACTATTTTACTTCATACTCCTTATTTTTTCCACTATTATCTATATAATACACTTGTGGGGAATTTGAGCCATATCTATAAAATAGCTTAGACCCTTCCACTCCTAAAAATCTTATAGATACTTTTGGATCTGTAGTATTTTCAACAACCATTATTGTTGTAGCACTTGTTCCCTCTGTTTTATATATATTCATATCTTTTGTAAAATAAACAATGCCATCAACATTTGTAAACTGTGGAACACGCATATTTGATGTCGATGAAAGTATTTGTGTTACGCCATCCTCGTTAATACTAAACATTTTTGAAGCTCTTTCATTTGTATTCTCTACAGTAATTACATAAAAACTTTCACCTACATCTGTAAGATAGCTAATAATATCATCAAATGTATGAAATACACTATCACCTGAGCTAGTATTATATTTGTGAATCTCGTTGTTACTACTTTTATAATATATACTGTTATTTATATCAGCTATATCAATATCATTATTTACCACAACTATGCTCGCACCTTGAACCTCAGTTGTATTAGAATCTGATCCATCGCTTTGCATAAGTTTACCTGAATATTCAAAATAACAATGTTCATCTGTAGTTTGTACTATATTCGAGGTTTCTCTAACTCCACTCAATTTGTATGTACCATCAAATGTTCCATCTGTTCTCCACAAATCGTTAACTGTGGTAAAAAATACAATATCTTTACATGAACCCCTAAAATTTCTAACAGGACCCATATACTCAGCATCAGTTTTCTCTCTTAACAACTGTGCATTATTTTCAGTGGAGCTTACATATATACTATCATCTAAACCTAAATAAAACGAGCCATTATGATATGTAAATGCATTAATAGATTTGTTTAAATCTAAAAATATTTGTTGTGTATTTGCATAACTACCATCTGTTTTATACATTGAATTTAGTCCAGAACCACCAGAAGCAAGGAAGTATGATACATTACCTATCTTTTTAGAGTCTAAATCTTGGCTTGAGCTAAATACTCTGGTACTGTCTTGTGTATTTATATTAATATCCTTAAGAATTTCCATACCTATAATTTCACCATTTTGATCACTTTCACTTATCCATAATTCATATGAATGTTTAGTATCATATCCACTACAATAAATATGATTATTAAGATTGTAAAGTTTAGTATCACTATAATTTGATAGCCTTTCAGCAGGAATATAGCGTACTATTTTGGTACCATCTTGAGTAAAATCACTCTCCCATAACTGTTTGGTATTTCCTGAAATATCACTGTTATATGCACTAAAATATAGTTTTCCATTTTCAACTACTAAGTTTTCAATAGTAGTTGCATTAATATCTAGAAGTTTTTGTGTTGTTTGCACTGTTCCTTGTGTTTCCCAGAGCTCACTTTTACTTACAAAATACTGTTTTCCATTGTAATCTACATGTTCTCGTACAGGAGTTGTACTGTCTGTCAATTTTGTCCACTCACTTCCTGATACAACATATAAATAGTTATATCCAGTAATAAACAACTTACCCAAAGAACTATAAAAATTAGCCTTCCTTAAAGTCTCGTTTATATCCACTAATGCTCTATTTTCATCTAATGTTTCATCTATTAAATAGAATGTTGCATCATAAGAAGAGTCCTGCTCCATTTGATAAACTTTATCTCCTACTCTTTTAAGATAACTTCTATAAGCAGACGGAATGTCGATTGTCGATGTACCACTTGTTGTTCCATCTGTTTTCATAAGATGCGGTCCACTATTATGATAGTTATAATAATAAACATCTTCAAAAGCTGTATTATCGCCAGAATCATTTGTAGAGTATGTCCCCTCAACTGTTCCATCACTAAACCATAAGTGACTTCTATCATCGGATATTGTAAAGAGCACTCCGTTGTTCCATGCTGTTACTTCACTAATATTTGCAGAAGTATCTGTAATAACAAAAGTACCATCTTGTGTTCCATTACTCACCCATAACTGCTCACGACTAGAAGCGCTTCCATCTTTATATAAAAAGAAAAATTTATTTCCACTTGGTATAAGATACTGTATATTACTTGCATATACACTAAGCCTAGGTAATGTCACAACCTTAATAGTTCCTGTAGTCGTTCCATCTGTTTTCCAAATCTCTCCATTAGCATAAAAATAGGTACTATTGTTGTATGATATTACATTAGAAACACTTGATCGTTTTGTAATAGTATTAATATCTTTTAAAACAGTTGTACTGTTTCCATCTAGTGGTGCTACCCAGCGTTCAACCCCATATCTACTATCTTCTGCTCTATATAAAAAATACTCTTCGTTTGATATCTCATAGAGATCTACAATGTTAACAGTTATATCTTGGACTGCTGTATTATTTGACTCATCAGATGCGGTTACACTGATATAGTAGGTATTTTGTGTTTCATAATCTGCAGGATTAACAAAACTTAAATCCCCTCCACTGCTTAATGTAAATGCATCTTTATCTGTTCCACTTAAAGTGAGTGTAGTTTTTTCATCTGTAGTTATACGAAGTACTACTCCTGTTGCATTTTCATTAAACTCTATACTATTTGCACTAGTAAAAATTGGTGGAGTTGTATCTGCAACCTTAGCTTCTAATACATTCACACGAATAGATTGGTTTGCACTATTACCAAAGTTATCTACCGCTGTAACTGTAACATAATAAATAGATTGCACAGAATATATAGGCGTTTCTTTAAAAAACAGTACATCCCCTTCGATTGTAAAAGCACTATTATCAGACCCACTTAGTGTAAGTTGTGCTTGAGTATCATCAACTATCAACCTTGTTACTCTCTTATTAGATTCATTTACATCAACCACTATACTATCACCACTTGCAAATATTGGTGCTGTTTCATCTGCAACATCTATTATATTGATTGTAATATTTTGTGTTCTACGATTATTAACTCTATCTTTTGCTTCTATAGTTAAAGTATAACTATTTTGTGTTTCATAATCTGGTGAGCTAATAAAATATAACTTATTACTATTCAATCTAAATTTTTCTCTATTTAAACCTATTAAATTTATCGATCCACTGTTATCATCTATAAGTATTTCACCAACATATGTACTATTCTCTTGCACAGAAAATTCACTATCGCTTAAAAAGTTTGGTGCTTCTTCATCAATATTTGCAATTTTAATAGTAATATTTTGCGCCCTCTCATTATTTTCTACATCTTTTGCAGTTACTGTTATAGAATATGATAATTTTGTTTCATAATCTGGTGCTACTTTAAATGTCAAGGTACCATCACTTGCCAAATTAAATGCCGACATATCAACTCCACCTAAAATAAGTGTTGCATTAATATCATCTATTTTTACTATACCAACTGATGTTTGATTTTCAGCTACTATAAACACATTTGAGCTTATAAATGTTGGTGGAGTTGTGTCACCTGGAAGGGTTGTATTATTTTCAGTATTTGATGTATTGTTATCATCAGGAATTGTTGTATTGTTTTCGGTGTTTGATGTATTATTATCATCTAATGGTACTTTATCTTTTTTTGTTCCATCAGAATTTATATCTAACCTTATAAAGGTATCATTAAGATGTTTTTGAGCAACTTTTTCATCTACTAATTTTTTTCCAGCTGGTAGTGATGCTGATACAACTGTATCAAAATCATCTGAAAAGAAATTTATATTTTTCACTCCACCTATGTTTTCTATAAAACTCTTCAACTCTACATCTTTTAGCGATATACCATCTTCTTTTGGCTTAGTATCAAATGTTTGTAAAAGTTGTGCCAAGTTTAGTGCAGCTTTTGGATTTTTTGGGAAAAGTGTTGTTGGTGTTATTATTTTACCAACCTTAACTTCACCTAGTGGTATATTTTTAAGTCTAAAAGATATTGTATCATTTACTTTACACTTAAACTCACCCTTACGATTTGTTATCCCTTTAGTTCCAGATGAACATTTATAGTTTACACCCTCTACAGCACTATCTACAAATATTCCAGTTACTATTTTAGTCTTAGCTAGATTTTTATTATTATCACCGCTATTATTGCTACAACTCAATAACAAAACTATTGGTAAAGATAGTATTGTCCCTTTTAGTACAGATTTTATGCTCATTTCAAACTCCTTAAAGCATCATAATCTGATATCTTATAGGAGATTTGTTCTATATGTGTTCTTTTACCTAAATTTTAAAGCTAACCTCATAAGATAATCCATTCTCATAACTTTTTTTCACTTTAGCATTAAGTTGATTTGCACAAATATTTATAAGTTTTGTACCTAAGCCCTTAGAGTTATTCATATTGTCTATATCTACTTCTACCTCACCATTATCTTTATAGTAAAAAACATATCCATCAATCGATTTTTCTAAAGAGATTTTTATATATAAGCCCTTGCTATTTTTTGCGTATTTAAATGTATTTGTAAACATCTCATTGATCATCAAGCCAAACTGAACCATTTTATCAAGGGCTAAAACAAACTCCTTATCTATATCTATATCTAATTGTAATCCTTTTGTATCTGTAACAATTTTAGATGTTAGTAGCTCTATTTTATTGATATAATCAAAAAAGTTTATCTCTTTTAGATTATCTTGTTTATAAAGCATCTCATGAACAGCTGCAATAGCATCTATTCTAGATTTTCCCTTCATAAGGTGTTTCTTAATCACATTATCCTCTTGAAAAGCTTGCAACCCAAGCATAGAACCAATTATATTTAAATTATTTTTAACACGATGATGAACCTCTTTTAAAAGTATGTCTTTTTGCTCATTAGATTGTTCTAACTTATGTAAAGAGGTTCTGACTATATATAAAATTGCAATTGTTATTAAAATGCTAACTATAAAAGATATAAGTATGCTTATATAAAAACTCCTTTCCAAAGATGATGTAAAATCTTTCACTTTAGCTTTTACTACTATATGAAGATTCAACTCATTAATATATTTTTTATTAACAATATATTTATCACCATCTAAGATATACTCAAACATAAGCGTCTTTTTAGATTGTAGCCTCTTTGTATAATC
>WFNF01000001.1 GCA_015488775.1 Helicobacteraceae bacterium | reverse complement strand
TCGTTCAAATAAAGATAGAAGCGGCGGCGACCAAGCTTGAGTTTGAAGAGGCAGCTCGTTTGAGAGATGAGATAGAGAAACTAAAAAAACTTTAAAAGCTTTCATTTTATATTTTTACTTCATATTTTTACTTTAACTTATCTTCGCACTTAAATCAACAATATCTTCTATGTCATCAACATTTAGGTGAAAATGACGTAGTAAAACCTGTGCTGTAGAGTACTCATGTTTTTCTAAACTTAGTGCTATTGCATAAACACGTCCCAAGTCTCCTGCTTGTGCTAAGAGAGCATCTCTTATCTCATCATCTACATCAAACTTATCTAAATAGTAAGCTTTTGGTACGTCAAAAACACTCTCTAAAAGTGAGAGAAGTCCTATATATCTTACTTTTTCTTCATACATTTTTAGATTTAGGTTTTTTATTTTTTTGATCAAGCCAACCATAAAATATATTCTTTGGTTTACAAGAGTTGACATAGGATTTTTAGTATTGTTTGGAGTTTGAACTGGTTTTGAATATATTACAAGTAAAATCCATTGCAAAAGTTTATCTTTTCCAACTTTTTTGATTATCTCTCTTAGAGAGTTTAATTCATCTGATTGTACTAGTTTTGTTGAGTTTATGTATTGTAAAAGTTGTAAAGATAATTCAGAGTTTTTTTCAAACTCATCACAAACTTCATCTAAATTTTCACTATGCTGTAACATGTTAAAGATATTTATTACACTTATATATTTTGATTCTAATCGGTTTTGCATTATAGTTCTAGGCTTTGAAAAAAAGTAGCCTTGAAAGTACTCAAATCCAAACTCTAAGTAGGCATCATATATCTCAGGTATTTCAACTTTTTGTGCTATAAGTTTTTGATCACTATAAAGATGTATCTTTTCCTCTAAAAGTTCAATGTCAGTCATGCTTGTATCTATTTTAACATATGTAATATATTTTAAAATATCTTTTATTCTATTGTAGTACTCATCACTAAAGATGGCATTGTCTAAAGCAAATTTATAACCTTTTTTTGTAAACTCTTGCAAGGCATCTTTTTCTTTATTTGTAACAATAAAGTCAGCAGGAAGTTCAAATACAAATTTATCGTTTGGTAAGGAGTAGATAATGTCAGTTAGCAGAACATTAGCAGTTATGTTTATAAAAGCTTTTGAATCTCCAACACTTCCAAAAAGTCCAACTTGGTTTAGGGCATTAGCCAAAACACTAGATGTTGCATATCTTGCATCATCAAAGATGCAACTATCATCTTCATCTCTATAAAAAAGCTCATAAGCGTAAATATCTTTGTTTATATCAAGTATAGGCTGTCTAGCCATTTTAAGTTTAAAGTTCATAAATCTCTTTGTTGTGCAAAAATAATTTTTAATAATATATTCTAATAGTATATCAATTGTTTAATAAAAGCAAAATTATATATAAATTTTAGTAATCTACTAAAAAACAATTAGGTTAAATAAAATGACTAAGAAAACTATATATTTAAAAGATTATACACCACATCCATATAAAATAACAAAAGTTGAGTTGGAGTTTGATATCTTTGACAAATTTACACAAGTTATCTCTAGTATGAGTGTAGAAAGAGTTGATAAAAGTATTAAAATACTGGAATTAGACTGTGAAAATATAGAGATTATCTCTATAAATATAAATGGCAATGAGATAAAAGATTTTGATATTTCTAACAATAAATTAAACTTTTTAGCTGACAAAGATGAGTTTAAATTAAGGACTATATCAAAAATATATCCACACAAAAACACTGCACTAGAGGGACTTTACAAGTCTGGAGAGATATATTGTACTCAAAATGAACCAGAGGGTTTTAGACGCATAACACCATTTATAGATAGAAGTGACAACATGGCTCATTTTACTACTAAGGTTATAGCAGACAAAAAATTTCCACAATTACTTTCTAATGGTAACTTGAAAGAGAAAGGTGATGTTGATGAAAACAGACATTTTGCTATATGGGATGACCCATTTTTAAAGCCATCTTACCTTTTTGCTCTTGTTGCTGGTGACTTTGATGTTGTTAGCGATAGCTTCAAAACTATGAAAAATAAAAATGTATCTTTAAACATATATGTAGATAAAGGTAACGCTTTAAAAACATCTCACGCAATGACTTCACTTAAAAATGCTATGAAATGGGATGAAGATACTTTTGGATTGGCTTATGATTTGGATTATTATAACATTGTTGCAGTAGATAGTTTCAATATGGGTGCAATGGAAAACAAGGGTTTAAATATATTTAACTCCCATTATGTATTAGCATCACTTGAGGTAGCAACTGATCAAAACTTTTTGGGGATTGAGAGTGTTATAGCACATGAGTATTTTCATAACTATACGGGTAATCGTATAACTTGTAAAGATTGGTTTGAACTTACTTTAAAAGAGGGTTTAACAGTTTTTAGAGATCAAAGTTTTAGTGCAGATATGAACTCTAAGGTTATACAACGTATTGATGATGTTAAAGCTTTAAGAAGCAGACAGTTTTTAGAAGATGCTGGTCCAACTGCTCACCCTATAAAAACAGATAAATATATCGAGATTAACAACTTTTACACTGCAACTGTTTACGAAAAAGGTGCAGAAGTTATAAGGATGATGCATACTCTTTTAGGAAAAGAGGCTTTTAGGAAAGGTATGGATTATTATTTTGCAAACTATGACTCTCAAGCTGTTAGAACTGATGATTATCTATACTCTTTAAGAACGGCTGGTTATATAGATAAACAGTTTGAACTTTGGTATTCACAATCAAGAACTCCACGTTTAAAGATACAAAGAGAGTTAAATGATGGAGTATTAAAACTAACCCTTACTCAACATATAGATGATGATGTAGATGGCAATAAACAAAAAGCTATGTATTACCCACTAAGTGTAGCTTTGTTTGATACAAAAGGTAAAAGGATAGAGTTAAAACTTAGATCATCTTCTGATCAACGATATATAGACAAAAATATGATTATAGTTAGTAAAGGTGTAGAGGTGTTTGAACTAGTGGTTGGAGATGATTTTGATCTTATAACTTTCAATAGAGATTTTACTGCTCCTATAATTATAACAGATGAAGAGCAAGATTATAAAAAAGTTCTTAGTGTAGAAGATGATGGGTTTACACTTTTTGAAGCTATGAATGAGTTACAAATAGATGTAGTTTTAAAATATATGAAGAGTGCAGTTGTTGATCAAGATTTTTTAGATACTTATGAATATATAGCTATAAAAGAGATGGATGACTTAGCTTTAAAAGCTAGACTTTTAGAGTTTATAAATATAGATACGATTTTATCTTATGTAAATGTTATAGAACCAAGTTTGATAGTGAAAAGTTTAATGGAGATTAAAAATGCCATTGCACTTAGAATGGAATCACACTTTGTTAGTGAATATAAAAAGTATAACCTACCTAAAAACACTAGTATAGATTTTGATTCTATCTCACAAAGATCATATAAAAACACAATTTTATCTTATCTTGCTAGAGTAAAAAAAGAGAGTATTGATCTACTAGTTTGCAAGCAATATGATGAGAGTTTGACTATGAGTGATAAAATAGTAGCACTTGACCTTTTAGAAAATTATTTTGAAAAATCATCTAAACAAAGATTGCAAAACTTTTATGATTTATATAAAGATGACACTTTAACTATGAATAAATACTTTTCAGTTCTTGCAAGTTCAAGTAGAGATGGTGTTTTACAAAGAGTTCAGAGTTTAAGTAAAGATGAGGTTTTTGATATAAAAGTTCCAAACCTTGTAAGATCACTTTATGGTGTTTATAGTAAAAACTTTGAATATTTTCATGATAAAGATGGAGATTCATATGCTTATATAGCTCAAATCATTATTGAACTAGATAGTATAAATCCTATGATAGCATCAGGATTGGCATCTAGTTTTAAAATATTAAAGCGTTTAGAGTCACATCAACAAAAACTTATGAAAGAGCAGATAGAAAAAATTATTGATATGGAAAATATATCTTCAAATCTTTATGAAACTGTAAATAGCATTTTAGTTAAATGATTTTTAACATCAATATGAGTTTAGTGATAGGAATATGATTATTTAACATTATAATGTGATATACTTAGATGATTAGAAGAGATATTAAAATTTTGGAGGCTAAAATGGCAAGAGTTGTAATTTTGGGAGCAGGTGTTTCAGGACATACTGCCGCATCTTTTTTAGGTGAATGGCTGGGTAAAAAGCATGAGATTATAGTTGTAACACCAAACTCACAGTGGAATTGGATTCCATCAAATATTTGGGTTGGTGTTGGAAAAATGGATGCTAGTGAAGTTATATTTGGACTTGAGAGCGTTTATAAAAAGATAAATGTTAAGTTTAAACAAGCTAAAGCTTTATCTATATACCCTGAGGGTTCTATAGATACAGAAAGTGGATTTGTAAAAATAGAATATACAGGACAAGATAAAGCGGGACAAAGTGAAGATGTTGAGTATGATTATCTGATCAATGCAACTGGTCCAAAGCTTAACTTTCATATGACTGATGGACTTGGGCCTGAAAATGGGTTTACTAGTTCTGTATGTACTTACTCTCATGCCCAGGAGGCAAATGTAAAACTAAATGAGTCCATAGAAAAAATGAAAAATGGCGAGCGTCAGAAATTTGTAGTAGGTACGGGTCATGGTATGTGTACATGTCAAGGTGCTGCATTTGAGTATATTTTTAATATTGAACATGTTTTAAAAGAGAACGGTGTTAGAGATATGGCAGACTTAGTGTGGATTTCTAATGAGTATGAACTTGGTGACTTTGGTATGGGTGGAATGCACCTTAAACGTGGTGGTTACATAACTAATGGAAAAGTGTTTACAGAATCTATTATGGCAGAGCGTGGTATCTCTTGGATTACTGGTGCTCATGTTAGTAAAATTGAAGAGGGAAATATATTTTACGAGCAATTAGATGGAAATGAAGATAGTGTAGATTTTGATTTTTCTATGTTGATACCACCATTTGGAGGAGTTGGCCTAAAAGCTTACGATAAACATGGGGATGAGATTACAGATAAAATATTTGCACCAAATGGTTTTATGAAAGTTGATGCAGATTATACACCTAAAGCTTATGAGGAATACAGAGCATCTGATTGGCCAGAAACTTATCAAAACCCATTATATAAAAATATGTTTGCAGCAGGTATAGCTTTTGCACCACCACATCTTATCTCTAAACCTATGAGTTCACCAAAAGGTACACCTATCAATCCAACTCCACCAAGAACTGGTATGCCAAGTGGGATGATAGGAAAAGCAATAGCAAAAAGTATTAGAGATTTGATTGTAAGGGGTGAAAATACACCTTTACATACAGCTTCAATGGCAAATATTGGTGCAGCTTGTGTTGCTTCAACTGGAATGGGCTTTTTTAATGGAAGTGCAGCAGCTATGACCGTTTACCCTGTAGTACCTGATTTTGAAAAGTATCCTGAGTATGGGCGTGATACTGATCTTACTTTTGGTGAAGTTGGGCTTGCTGGACATTGGATAAAACATGTTTTACACCATATGTTTTTATACAAAGCAAAACTTAAAACAGGTTGGACTTTAATCCCAGAATAGATTATAAAAAAGGAATTTTAAAATGGAAGAGAAAAAAATAATAAATAAAAGAGCATATAAACAAGGTTATTATCCACCAATACCAACTGGTATGACTAAATTTTTTAGAACATGTAAAATTTGGCAGTTTTTTAGATTTATAGCGTTAAATCTAAAAATGCTTAAGGTTGTTTCAAAATCTCACTAAAATGAAGATGATTAAAGATCATCTTCTCTCACAAAATAACAAAATTTTTATAAAATAAAGTTATAATAAGCACACTTCATTAAGTTAAAGGCGTTTTTATGAAAGACGATGTGCCAATTTTTTATGCTAATTTAGAGATTTTTAAAGAATCAAAAAGTGATATTTTAAAATCTTGGATTAGATATAAAAATGTAAAAGATGTACTAAGTAAGCATGAAGTAAAGAATGACCTATTTTTATCTATGTATGGTACAAATGTATTTGATTATTTTTTAAATGTTGTGGATGGTAAAACTGCGCTTGGTGATTGCCCTGTTATGATGAAGTTTTTAGCATTTTTAAAAGATAGAGATTTTAGAGCAAATGAGCTTTTTTTGATATGTACACATTTTAAAAAAGCTATGTTAGATTTTACTTTTGAGGTAAATATAGATTCTCAAGAGTTTTTTAATGAGATAAACTATATATTTGATGCAAACTTCTCATCTGTTCTTGATCAATATACTCAAAGTATTTTTGAAAAAGAGCAAGAGTTAGCTAAAAATGTTAAAGTGTTAAATGAGTATAAAAAAGCTATTGATGCTAGTGCAATTGTTTCCAAAACTGACTTAGATGGTATTGTTACTTATGCTAATGATAACCTCTGTAAATTATGTGGTTATACTAAGGGTGAGCTTATTGGCAAACCACACAACATACTTAGACATGAAGATATGGGTAAGGCTTTTTATGATGATCTTTGGAATACACTAAAAGATAAAAAAGTTTTTAGAGGCACTATTAAAAATAGAAAAAAAGATGGAACACATTTTTTTATAGATAGTACTATAGTTCCTATCATTGACCCACTAGACAACACTACAGAGTATATAGCAATTGGTTATGAGGTAACTAAGCTAATAGATTCAAATAGAGAAGTAAATGATGCCTCAGTTGCTAAAGAGTACTTTTTTTCAAATATGTCTCATGAGATTAGAACTCCATTAAATGCAATTTTAGGTTTTGTTTCATTATTGCAAGATGAGGTTACAACAAAAAATCAAAAAAAATATCTAAATATTATCCATAACTCTGGTGAAAACCTTTTAAGTATAATTAATGATATTTTAGATTTTTCAAAACTGCGTTCTGGTGAGTTCAATATAGATATGAAACTTTTTAATCTTCATGATGAGTTTTCACATACACTAGAACTTTTTGTAGCTAGTGCAAACTCTAAATCTATATCTATTGACTCATTTATAGATCCACAAATAGCTTATGAAATATATTCTGATCCGTTAAGAATAAATCAAATAATCTCAAATTTTTTAAGTAATGCAATCAAATTTACAAATGAGTATGGAAAAATAAATGTTGAGGCAACTTATAAAAACGACATTTTATATATAAGTGTAAAAGATAATGGCTCTGGTATCTCAAAAAAAGATTTAGATAGAATTTTTAATGCTTTTTCTCAAGTTGAGGAGAACTCTCTTTATACTGCTGATGGCACAGGTTTAGGCCTTTCTATATGTAAATATCTGGCTGAAAATATGGGTGGTGAGATACAAGTAGAATCTACTTTAGGTATAGGAAGTACTTTTACTCTTATTTTACCAGTTACATCAAGTTCAAGTGAAGCAATCAAAATGTTTGAGTTACAACTTTTTTCTAATCTTGAATTTGCTGCTTATTGTAAGTCTAAAAATAATGATAAAATGGACTCATTAAAACGTTACTTTTCGGCTATGCATCTTTATCTAAAAGATGTAGATCACATAGATGACAATGATTACGATTTACTATTTTTTATAGATGATGTTGATGATGAAACATTAAAAAAGATAAAACAACAAGAGGTTCCATCAATAGCTATTATGGATAAAATTGATGATAAATTTGATTTAGTTGAAAATATAACCTCTTTAGTATTTCCACTTTACTGTTCTAAAATATATCATACTCTTTTAGAAGCATTAAATATAAAGCCAGAAACTGATGCAAAAGTTTTTGATACTCCTGCTAGAAAATACTATAAAGGAAAAATTTTAGTAGTTGAAGATAATGTAGCAAACCAAGAGCTTATAGTTATGCTTTTAGAAAGATACGGTTTAGAATGTGCTTTAGCTCACAATGGTTTACAAGCTTTAGATATGTTTAAGAAAAATAGATATAACTTGATTTTGATGGATGAACAGATGCCTGTAATGAATGGTAGAGAAGCAACAACACAAATCTTAGCGTATGAGAGTGAGCAAAGACTTCTACATACACCTATAGTTGCTTTAAGTGCTAATGTTATGCAAAACTCAGGTTCTAACATCTTTGAGGCATATGATTCATTTTTAGGTAAGCCTATCATCACAAACGAGCTGGAAAAAGTTTTTGATATATATTTAGAAACTACAGATATCAAGCCTAAGTTGAAAAATATGGATACAGATGTAAATATAACAAAAATATCTGGAGTGGATGTTAGTCTTCTTCAAAAAGAGTTGATGTTAGATTATGATCAAATTATTATGTTGTTAAACACTTATAAAAAGAAGATGGATGAAACTATGATAGATTTGAAAGAATCTATACTAAAAAAAGATTATGATATTATTACAAAAGTTGCCCACACCATAAAAGGTTCATCCGCAAACTTTCGCATAGTTAACATAGTCAATATTGCAAAAGATATAGAGATGAAATCCGCATCTAAAGATGTAGATTATGATTATGATAAAGCTTATAAGATGTTAAAAAATGAGTATGAAAAGATACATATTTAAATAAATTTACAAACTAAGTCACCAAGCTTCAAGTTTATGTGTGCAGCTACTACATTACACTTCACTTTTAGTAGGTAGGCTAGGTTTTTTCTGTGTGTTGGTGTTAAACATTCATAATTTCCCATCCCCTTAGTTATTACAACATCAGATGTGTCAAAAATCTCTTTTGATTCTTTGGATGCAAGGCTATAAACAAAACCAGGAGTTGGAACTTTTGAGTCTATAATCTCACAATATTTTTCGAACTCTAAATCTTTTGTGTTTTCTAAAGTGACATCGTTTATGATGTAAGTCCCTCTAACCATAAAGTAAATTTTTAGTTTTGGGTAGGTCTGTTTTAGGGTTTTTATAGCTAAAAAGTCAAAGATATGCTCACCAACGTTATCTCCTATGTAAAGTAGGGTAGAGGCTTTTTCTATTTTTTCTATTAGAGTGTCAAAATCATCTTTTGCAAAGCTTACACTTGCTATTTTTGAAACTTCCTCTTCAACATCAAACTCAACTTCACTTGCTAAATCTATAACATTTCCAGCTACTGCAACTCTAAGAGATGCTTTAACTCTTTGATCAGTTGAGTTTATAATATCTACTAGTTTTGGAAGTAACTCTAAGGCTTTTAGAGTAGATTGTTTTTTTACTTCATCGTACAAGTCAGTTTTTTTTGCTATAAGAGCTAACTCTTCATAAACTCTCTTAGCAACTACAGGAGGGGAACTTTGAAAATCAAAATCTTTTGAAAGTTTTTTAGTGTTTGAGATAAGTTCTGAGGTGAGTTTTTCATCTTTTGTTATGTGTGAAGCAACACGAGCACTTTGGTTGATGATGCACTCTACACACTCTTTTGTAATGTTCAAAATATAATCCGTTTATTGTATTATATCTAACTTGGTTTGTATTCTTTTATGAACTCTACAAACTTATCTTTACTTATAGGTTTAGAGTAAAAGTAGCCTTGTAGTATGTCACAACCCATCTCATTTAACATCTCAACATGCTCTTTAGTTTCAACACCCTCAGCTACTGTATTTAGCCCTAATGAGTGAGCCATAGATATAATAGTTTGTGTAATTACTCTGTCATCTTCATCATCAACTATATCCATTACAAAAGATTTATCAATTTTTAGTGTATTTATCGGAAATCTTTTTAGATAAGCTAATGAGGAGTGTCCTGTCCCAAAATCATCTATTGCTATTGAGATGCCTATCTCTCTTAGTTTAGTTAAAATTCTTAAAGTGTTTTGCATATTGCTCATAGATATACTCTCAGTAATCTCAAACTCAACTTGCTCAGGTAAGATTTTGTATTTGCGTAAAATACTTTCTACAAATGGGATTAAGGATATATCTTGAAACTGTCTTGCAGATAAGTTTATAGCAAGTTTGAATTTATTGAGTTTAAGTTCATTTATCTCTTTTAAAGTAGATATTGATTGTTCTGTTATGATGTTTCCTAAGTCGACCATAAGACCAGTACTCTCTGCCATAAATATAAATTCATCAGGAAAGATAAGCCCATTTTTTGGATGATTCCATCTTACTAAGGCTTCTGCACCTATTATCTCTTTTGAAAAAGTATCTATTTTAGCTTGATAAAACACCTCAATCTCTTTTTTATTTTTTATTGCATTAGCTAAATCTTGTTCCATATTTAGTTGTTTATCTACTACAGTACCCATAGCTTTTGAGTAAAATTTATATTTGTTACGACCATCATTTTTTGCTTCATACATTGCAGTATCTGCGTTACGTATTAACTCATCAGAAGTAGTTCCATGTTCTGGATACACTGCTAAACCTATGCTTGATGTTATGTAGAGTTGATGTGTCCCTATAGTATGTTTATGCTCAAGAGATTTTTGTATTTTTGATGCAAGATTTTTAATATCTTTTACACTCTGTATTGATGGTATAAATATAACAAATTCATCTCCACCTAATCTGGATAATATATCATCTTCACCAATTTGCGCTTTCAAAGTAGAAGCTATATATTTAAGTAATTCATCTCCTACACTGTGTCCTAATGTGTCGTTTATGAGTTTGAAATGATCAAGGTCAAGAAATATAACTGCCATTTTGTCTTTTTCAACTTTTGCTAAGTTTAAAAAGTGTGCCATTTTACTTTTTAGTTGAGCTCTATTTGCTAGGCCTGTAAGTGAATCAAAATAAGCTAGTTTCTCTATAGTTTGTTTATTTTTAATATCTTTTGTAATATCCATGCTAATGGCAGTTAATTTTGTAGTTCCATCTTTTTTATGTCTTACTTTACCACTTGTTTGAATAAAAATTTGTTTGTTGTTTTTTAAGGCTAAAGCATACTTTATATTAAAGGTTGAACGATTAGAGATAGCCATTTGAATCTCTTTTGAGACTCTAAGATAATCAGTTTTGTCTATAAATTTTAAAAAATCTATCCATGTAAATTTAGTATGTAAATTAATCCCTAGTATGCGATAATACTCATCACTCAAAATCAATGTATCTGTATCTATAGTGTAATCTAAACTACCAACCCTTGCCATTCTTTGTGCATCTTTAAGATGTCCATGACTTAATATAAGTTCAGATGTTACCTCTTTATAGTTATTGATATACTCAATAATATTGTCTATCATAATATTTGCAGATTTGGAGATAGAACTTATCTCATCATTAGTGTCTATGTCCAATTTTAATATAGCTGGATTTTCAGGGTTAAAACTTTTCAATGCATCATCAAGTATTGAAAGCCTTTTAAGTGATTTATATAAAAATAGACTCAATGAAAAAAGTGAAATAGCAAAGCCAACCACACCCCAAAAAAACCACACATTAAAAATTCTCATATATTTTAAATATGTTTGATTTGAGTAAACAATAGTAAGCTCACCAATATCTTTTGAAGTTGTAGGATCAAGTAGTTTGTTACTATGAAGTATCTCATGCTCTTTTATATACTCGTTAAGATTTTTATCATGATTAGTAAAAGTTTTTACTGTATTGTCTTCATAATTATTAATTTTTATAAGTAAAACATTTTTATTTGTAAGTGCTTTATTAGATATTTCACTAATTGCTTGTGTGAAGCCATAGCTAATATTTAAAGCTAAGGGTGAAGATATGTTTTGCGCAATTATAGCTACCTTGTCTCTTTCTAAATTTATATAAGAATCAGTAAAAAGGTTTTTTACAACAAATATAATAAATAAAATAAAAGCTATAGTAAATAGTGCTATATAGGCACTTGTTTTAATGGCGATAGAATTAAAATTTAACATGATTATACTTTATATACATTACTAATTAGTAAATTTTTTATATTTAGATATTTTAAATTTGAACCAAAATCTTTATTATATATTGCAGAGATATCTATAAGAACAGGCCTAAATACAATATTATTTATTTGTATAGCTTTAAGATTAAGTAATGGTTTTAGCTTTTTTGATATATTCAAAGAGATCATAACTCCATATTTTAATGCCTCATTTTGATATGAAAATGTTAGGGCATTGTATAGTTTAGCTTCTTGGACTACATTTTTTATATCTTTTGTAACAGATGGGAAAAGATAGTAAATATTTGCTTTAGGTTTATTTAATGCGCTGTATTTTACAAGTTTTACATCAAGTTTATAACCTTTAAGACCGTTTTTATAACGATGTGTCATTAAACTTTTTAACTCTTTAGCCTTTAGATATTCATTACTTGTATAAAAAATATTTATTTTTATAGTGTTGTTAGCTATCTTTTCCTTGAATTTATAGTCCATAAGATAAAGTTTAGGAACTAATGTAGCATGAACTTTTAGCAAAGAGTTGTCAATGCTTAGTGCAAAACTTGAAACACTGAAAATTAAAATCAAAATTAATTTTTTCATACTAAAAGTTCCAACTTACTTTTGCCATAGCATTAAAACCACCATCATAAAAGTCATTTTTTACAGGTAGAGCATAGTATGTACCTTGATCAAACAGATCTTTAAAAATTAATGAAGCAGTTATATCATTTAAAAGATAAGTTAGGCTTGTATCAACAATATTGCTTGCTTTTAAATCTTCTCTTGTGTCGTTAGATAAGCGTTTTATACTTGAGACATATTTATATAAAACTCCAATATTTAAGCCAAAGTCAAACTCATATATAGCAGATGCTGATGTTAGTACATTTGCTATGTCAGCTATATTATTACCACTACTGTCTTTTGCATCTACATATGAAGCTAAAAGGTCAAGTTCTAGCTGATTAGTTGGAGTGTAGTGGTATTCTAATTCACCACCAATAAAAGCAGATTTTTCTGTTTGAATATATTTTCTAGATATTGATTGTGTAATCATATTTTCAAGTTTAGTTTTATAAAAGTTTGTGCGTAAGGTGTTGTTTTGATTATATTTGTACACTAAGCCTAATTCACTAGATATTGAACTTTCCGCCTCAAGCACAGGATTAGATGTTAACTCTACCCATGATGGTGCGCGAAAAGCATGAGTATATAAGGCTTTTAGCTTAAGTTTTTTATTTACTCTATATATCAAACCCATAGTTGGTGAAACTGCATCTCCAACATCTGAATACATATCGTACCTAATCCCAAAAGAGATATCAAAATCATCATAAAGTGTATAGGTGTCATTTAGATATGCAGAGATAGAATCTCTTGATGAGTTCTTATCAACTAATGGAGTTATATTCACACTATTTAGTGTTTGTGAAATGTTTTTTACATCAGATTTTTCAAGTCTAACTCCTAGTAGTAACTCATTATTTTCTAAAAAAGATGATTTAAAATCACTTTGCGCATAGTATGAGTTTTCAAGGTAGGAAAGATTTACTGTAGAAGAAGATGGGTGTTTTGATTCTATATCTTGTGAGTATTGATTAAATCCCGCTAGTACTTCTATGTTGTTTTCTTTACCAAGCTTGTTTTTAAATGCTAGTTGAGTAAAAAACGAGTCATTAGCATTGCTATAGTTTGTTTTACTAGTGTCACGAACACCTAACACTCCATAAGCATTTCCTGAGATTGAGCGTTTAACTCTTGCTAATAGTGCAAAATTTTCATTGTTGATTTTAACTCCAGCAGAGTAGTCCTTTAAGTCTCTATCTGTTGAATCAATATCTACTCTTTTATCTTGATAGTAAGCATCAAGTGCGATTTTTACATCTTCAATATTTGCAGAAAGTACCGCTCCACCCTTATAGTTATTGTAAGTTCCACCTGATATAAAAAGTTTATTTGTATCATTTTTACTTGAACTTGTTGTGATGATGTTTATAACGCCACTTATAGCGCCACTTCCATACAACACAGATCCTGCTCCACGTATAACTTCTATGCGTTCAACTAACTCTATTGGAAAATCAAGGTAGTAGTATATAGATCCACGATAAGAGTTATTTATAGTAACCCCATCTACCATAAGTTTAACTTCCCCCTTTTGTTCTACTCCTCTAAAAACTACAACTGGTACTCCACTTCTCTCTCTTTTTAGTTGTACCCCTGGAACTTGTGCTAATGCTTCATAAACATTATCTATCCCAAGTTTTTGTAGTTTTTCTTGTGTAAGTACACTTACAAAAGATGGTGAGTCATCAATATTTAGTTTAGTTTTGGTAGCAATTTCACTCACTTCATCTAAACTTTGTAAAAAATCTTCCTCTAAACTTAAATCTTCGTTTGAAAGTAACAATGATGATAGTAGTGATAGCATAAATAAAAATTTCATTAACATCCTATGTATTATATAGTTATATTATCACATTTTTAATCTTATTGGTGTATAAAAAACTGATTTTAGTTAAGTTTGATAATTAGTGTAGATATAAAAGGATAATATTGATTTTTAATGTTTAAAAATGTAGAAAATAGATGTTTTTAAAGTTAATGTGTGGGAAAATGACTCTTAAAAAGGGTCATTTATTTTGAGTATTCTTCTACTACTTTACCCCACATAAGTTTATATTTACGGCGTAAAAACTCAACTTCCTCTTGGGAAAGTCTAAGTTGTTCAGTAAAAGTTTCAATGGTGTTTCTATCCTCTTCGTAAAGTTCTTGTAAAGACGATAATGCCTCTTTTAAAAACATATTTTCACTTTTAACTGACTCTATCGTTTCATCTTTTGCAACTAAGACTTTTTCATGAAGATTTATAATAGTACCAATAGTTTTTTCAACAAATTGTGGAGCAACAGTTATAGAATCTACATTTTTTAACTCTTGCATCTCAAGAGGAGCTATGGCATTAATATTTGTTGATGGGTTTACAAGTGTTACCCCATTTACAACTTTAGTTTCAAGCTTTTCTCTTGAAATTAAATCATCAATTGATGAAACATCTAATCGTGTTAGTTCTGAATACTCTTGTAAATCCATCCAATTTTCAACCATAGTAAACTCCTTAATAAGTTTTCTTTATGATAATAAGCAATAAATGTGCCTAAAGTTTAGTTTCAATCTCTAAAGAGTCCATTTCAACTTTTTTAGCTTTTGCAATACGATCCTCTTTAAGCTTAATAGTAAGCTCATCATTACTTAAAGCTAGTATCTGCATTGCAAGATAAGCAGAGTTAATAGCTCCAGCTTTTCCAATAGCAACAGTAGCAACTGGCATACCAGCTGGCATCTGAACAGTTGAAAGAAGTGCATCTATACCACTTAAAGCAGAAGCAGACATTGGAACACCAATAATAGGTTTAACAGTCTTAGAAGATAAAACACCAGCTAAGTGAGCAGCCATACCAGCAGCAGCTATAAACACTTGAGCACCTTTTTCCTCTGCACTTATTATGTACTCTTTAGTTCTCTCAGGAGATCTATGAGCACTAGATATGATCAACTCATAACTAACATTAAATGCTTCTAGTGTGTCTGCACACGATTTCATAACTTCATAATCACTTTTAGAACCTATAACTATAGATACAAATTTCATAAACACACCTTAAAATATTTTTGAAATTATAACATAGGTTTATCTATCTTTGTGAGTTTAGTTTTAAAAAGATGTTTTCTCTCAAAAAAATCATATTTTTGAAGTTTTAGGGGGTTGTAGGGACATTTATGTCCATGCCGCTTTTTTGAGCTTTGCTCATAAAAGTGTATTAAATAAAAATAGTAACGTTTAAAATAACGTTGCTAAGATATAATTGTGTCAATAAAAAAATGGAGTTCAAATGAAATTATCAAAAACACTACTAATAGCTACAGTTCTTACTCTAAGTTTGCAAGCTGATCAAAGTGCTCAATGGCAACAGTTCCAATCTCAACAATCATTAAAAGGTCTTGATTGTGAGTTTGAGGATTGTAACAAAAAAACAGAGCCTAAGGTTATAGTAAAAGAGAAAGTTGTTTATAAAGATAGACCAGTCGAAAAAGTTGTTGTTAAAGAGAAAATTGTTTATAAAGACAGACCAGTTGAAAAAGTTGTTTATAGAGATAGACCTGTAGAGAAAAAACAGCCACAACAAGCTGTAAATGGTAGAAACTATAACAAACTATTTATAGATATATCTACTCCAGCTGATCCAACTTTTTTACAAGATTTCATCTTTCGTACAAGCAGAGCAAATGGTTTGGCATGGAATGTGATAGTTAAAAAACTAGATTCTGCACCACAAGATCATGGAACTTATAGTGTAAAGATAACTGGTATGATAGAGTTACCAGCTGGTATGAATGGTAAAACATTATATATTAAACCAATGATGAAAAATATAACTTCAACTTTTGTTGTTGCAGAAAAACCATGGAAAATTCGTGAGATAACTATAAATAACTCTTACACTAAAGATAGAGCAATCCCTTTTTATTACTATTATAAGTCTAGTTACTACGGTGATAATAACAAAAAAGGTTTTATAAAATGGATGCAAGCTACATTACCAGATATCTCTATAATGATTAGTGACAAAGAGAAAAAACGTGGAGAAGAAAGAGAGTATGTAAAAACTAAAATTTTCACTACTGGTGAATAAAACATCTTCTTAAATTTATCTCTTGCTTTATGCAAGAGATTCCCTTAAACCCAAATTATGCAAAGCATAATTTGGCTTAAACCCTAACTCACTAAACTTTTCAAAGGAAAAAAATGAAACGTAGCCTAGCTATAATTCTACTTACATCCACTCTAAATGCTGGCATTTATGTTGGTGCAAACTATACTAAATCTGAACTAAGCTACACTGAAAGTATATATAATAATTATCAAATTGTAAATACTATTGGTGGTAGTTCTGATACTTCTAATGCAGGTTTAACTTTTGGGTATGGTTATATTGATGCTATCAGTTTTGATATCACATATAAACCATCTTACAAAGCAACAGTTATCAGAGATAACACTACTTTAGATGAGACTATAGATATAAACATGAGATTAGCTTTTGTAACTTCTGTTGAAAATATGTATCCATACCTAAAATTTGGTTTAGGTGCAATTACATATACTTTTCCATCTTTTTCTACTCCAACTAACCGTGATGATGATTTCTCTAACACAGACTTTAAAGCTGCTGTTGGAGTTGGTTGTTCTTACTTAGTGTTTGATTATTTTGATATGAATTTTGGTGCAGATTATGTTTTTAGAACATATTCTGATAATACTTATGATATGCCACAATCTATTAAATATAACAATACCATAAATCTATACGCTGGAATAAACTTTTTCCTTGGTGGCGCAAAATATTATGATGATGAGTTTAAACTTCAAGAGGTGAAGCGTACAATACAATCTAGTGACCCTGAACTTATGCCAGAGACAGAGGATGATTTTTTCTACTAAATTTTACTTACCAGATTGATCTATCCCATTTGCATCTACTCTTAGAAAACTTCTAGGTGGAAGTGTTGATGGTAGTTTTATAGGGTTTGTATTTCCTGAATGAACGCTATCCATCTCTTTTCCTTTTTGAGTCATAATCTTTTTTAATCTCAAATATGCACGATTATCTTTTATAAATATATCACCTATTTCGTTTGAGCACTCAATTATCTCTTGATCAAAAGGGTGCATTATCTCTAAAACATCATTTGGAAAAGTTTTGTACTTACACATAAAAAATTCACCATCATCAACTACTATACCACTAACTTGATGAGTTCCCATCTGCATAGAAAAATCTAAGCTTTGTGTATCATGTTTTTCATAAGGTCTATTTATGAGGTAGGCATCTGTAAAACCTCTGTTTTGCATGGTGTTAAGCTCTCTTTGGTATAGATTTTCATCAAATTTATCATCATAATAGTCATCTATAGCATGTCTATAAGCGTTAGCAGTTGTAGCAGCGTAATACTCAGTTTTAGTACGACCCTCAATCTTTAAAGAGTCAATAGCCCCAGAGTCTAAAATCTCTTTTATATGTGATGCAAGGTTTAAATCTTTAGAGTTCATGATGTAAGTGCCTATACCAGTCTCCTCTTCAAGTCTAAAGAGTGTTCCTGTTTCAGGATTAGCTGCATATATCTCATACTCAAATCTACAATCATTAGCACATGAACCACGATTTGGTACACGCCCACTTTGAAGTGTAGATATAAGACATCTTCCACTATATGCAAAACACATAGAGCCATGAACAAAAACCTCTATCTCAAGATCTGGGATCTCTTTTTTTATACCAACTAAGTCTTTTAAAGATATCTCCCTAGCAGCGATAATCCTCCTAGCACCCATATCGTAGTAGATTTGTGCATCAAGGTAGTTCATAACATTTGCTTGGGTAGATATATGTTTAGGTATGTGTGGAGCTAACTCATGAGCTAGTTTAAGAACACCAGGTGTTGCAACTATAAAAGCATCAGGCTTAAGCTCTGCCATTTTTAAGATATGTTCTTTTAAAAGTTTAAGTTGAGAGTTAAAAGGGAAACCATTTATAGTAGCATAAACTTTTTTACCCCTTGCATGAGCATACTCAATCCCCTCTTTAAAACTATCCATATCAAACTCTTTACCACTTCTTATGCGAAGTGAAAAGTGTGAAACCCCACCATAAACAGCGTCAGCCCCATAATCTATAGCAATTTTTAGTTTTTCTAAGTTCCCAGCAGGTGAGAGTAATTCAGCTTTTTTCATACAAATATCTTTAATTTTTTTGTAATTTTAGCATATACTTAATTATATACTAAAGTTAGTATCACAAAGTTATCAAATTAGATGATTTATTTTATATATTAGCTTCTTTTTTATATTTGAGTGTATAATTTCACTTATGAAAGTATTTTTAAGTTTTTTTATTTTTTTTAGTTTCTATTTGTATGCTGATGTAAGTATTGGTTTAGAGTTAAAATGGGAATATCAGTTGCTAGTTTTTATATGTATTGTTCTATCTGTTTTTGTTTATAGACATTTAACCCTTAGACGCCATAACAAGGACTTAAATATACAGCAAGAGCTTTTTGACGCTGTGTTTGAAAACTCATCAGATGGTGTTTTGATTATAGATACTAAAAGTGGAGATCTTTTAGATTGCAATAAAAGTTTAGTAGATATATTTGGGTATGAGTCTAAGCAAGAACTTCTTAGTATGAATTTTGATGAGCTTTCACCTGAGTATCAAGATGATAAACAAAGTAGTAGAAAAAAAGCTATATCTTTAAAACAAAAAGCTTTACATAAAAAAACTATTACTTTTGAATGGATACATATAAAAGCTGATGGTAAGTTTTTTTGGTGTGAGATAGTCTTAACTAGTATATGTATTGATGATAAACAACTATTTTATGCTAACTTAAAAGATATAGATGATAAAAAAAATAGTGAGTTACAACTTATACAACATGTACAAATCTTAGATCAAGTTCATGATGCTATCGTCTCTACAGATTTAGAAGGAAATATATTAACATGGAACGTTGCAGCAACTAAGTTATTGGGTTATACACAAAGTGAGATGATTGGTGAAAATGTAAAAAAACTATATTTTAAAGATGATTATAACTTTATAAACAGAATGTTGAAAATTCTTCAAACAAAAAGTATAGATCATGTTAACTCTAAAATTTTAAGAAAAAATAGTGACTTGATTTATATAGATTTGTCTTTATCAACACTTAGTGATATTAATGGTGCTGTAATAGGTCTAATAGGTTACGCTCAAGATATAACTCAAAGAATTATAGCTAAGCAACAGTTACTTAATCAAAAGAGTAGATTGGATTATGAGGCTCATCATGACCCTTTAACTAAGTTGCCAAACCGTCTTTTATTTAATGATAGACTTGAACAAGCCATTAAAAAAGCCTCAAGAAATAAAACTATTATCGCTCTATTTTTTATAGATTTAGATCATTTTAAAGAGATAAACGACTCTTTAGGACATGATATTGGAGATAAAGTTTTGCAAACTGTATCAACTAGATTAAGAGAACACTTAAGAGCTAGCGATACACTCTCACGTTTAGGTGGAGATGAGTTTACTATAATCATGGAAGATTTAAAAGATAATAAAGATGCTATAACATTAGCTGAAAATATACTTTTAACACTTAAAAAACCTATAATCATAAATCAGCATGAACTTTATGTTTCTAGTAGTATAGGCATAAGTTTATATCCTAATGACAACACTAAAGTTACTAGCTTACTTAAGTACGCAGATGCAGCTATGTATAAAGCTAAAGAAGAGGGTAGAGATAATTATCAGTTTTATAGTGCTGAAATGACTCAAAAAGCTTTTAAAAGAGTTGTTATGGAAGCTAGTATTAGACAAGCTATAAAAAACAATGAGTTTATAGTTTACTTTCAACCACAAGTTGATGCACTCAAACATAAGATATCTGGTTTTGAAGCTTTGATTAGGTGGAGTCACCCAAGAATGGGGCTTATTTACCCATCAAAATTTATACAAACTGCTGAAGATACTGGTCTTATAATTGATTTAGATAGATGGATGATGTTTAACGCAGTAGAGCAGGTTTGTAAATGGAAAAAAGAGAATATGTTTGATGGAACTTTATCTATAAACCTTTCAGTAAAATACTTAGAGTCTAAAACACTGTTAGATGATATAAAAGAGTGTTTGGAAAAATATCCTCAGATAAACAACTACTTAGAGTTAGAGGTAACTGAGAGTGGTGTTATGAAAAATCCAGAAGATTCTATAGAGAAGTTAAAAGAGATAAATGCTTTGGGTGTATCTATAGCTGTAGATGACTTTGGTACAGGCTACTCCTCTTTATCTTACTTAAAACTTTTACCTATAAGTAAACTAAAGATTGATCAGTCTTTTGTTAGAGATATAGGTGATGATGAAAATGACAGAGCTATAATTATAGCTATAATTGCCCTAGCTAAAAGTTTAAAACTTTCCTTACTTGCAGAGGGTGTTGAAACGCAAGATCAAAAAGAGTTTTTACTAGATAATGGTTGTGATGTTATACAAGGTTATCTATACTCAAGACCTATACCTTATTATGTGGCATTGAAATACATACAAGATTTTTAAGTTTACAAAAATATTAACACTTATATCTTGTTAAATAGCTTATTCCATTATGTTATAATACTAATAGAATAATATGAAAAGGGAATTTTATGCAAACAGTAACATTAAGTATTTCAGATGGTATCTATGATAAGTTTTTTTGGCTACTAAAGCACTTTTCAAAAAATGAAATAACTATTTTAGAACAATCAAAATTTGTTAGTGATGATGAATATCTAAGAAGTATTGATGGTATGGAAGAAAGCCTAAAAGCTTCAAGAGCAGAATCTATTGAAAATGGTGTAACCGAAGATAAGCTTGATTGGTAATGTATGAACTTATATACATGTCACAAGCACAAAAAGATGCTAAAAAACTAGGGGCAAGTGGGTTAAAACCTAAAGCCTTAAAATTACTAGACATTATAAAAATCAACCCTCTAAAATTCCCTCCAAGTTATGAATTTTTAAAAGCCGATATGAAAGGCTTAGTTAGTAGAAGAATAAATAAACAACATAGGTTAGTTTATGAAATATTCGAAGATGAAAAAATCATCAAGATTCACAGAATGTGGACACACTACGACTAAAAAATTAACAAAAACGAGGAATTAATATTTTCTCATACTGAGAAGTATAATAATTTTAATTTTGAGAGCGATTCGCTATTCAAGACTTATCTCTGATGATAAGGCATTAAAAGATATACAAGAGTCTTAACCAAAATTACATGTTTTTTTTGGTTTTTGATGTTGCTATAGCCTCTTTTGGATCAAGTGGCCAGTAATGCCTTTTGTACTTTGAGTTTAACTCTTTTCTAACTTCATCATAGGTGTTATCCCAAAAAGATTTTAAATCTTTAGTTATCTGCATAGACCTTAAAGCAGGTGAAAGTAGGTCTATGCTTAGTGGTATGGTGTTGTTTAGAAGTTTTGGTGTTTCATACAAGCCAAAAAGCTCTTGTAGTTTTACACTTAGGGTAGGGGTTTGTGGGTTTGAGTAGTTTATAAAAATATTTGAGCCACTTGGAACTTTTAGTTTTTGTGGAATCTCTTTGTTTAAAAGCTCTTGTTGCTTCCATGAGAGTTGACTTAAAAGTATGGTTTTAAAATCTAGTTTTTGTATAGATTTTATGCTTTTTACACCCATTAGATGAGGTTTTAACCATAGGTCTAAGTTTTCAAGTAAAAATTTACTTTCAAAGTTTGGAAGCTTAGACTCTTTTGTATGGTAGTTATAAAAGTTAACTCTATCTATAAGAGCTTTACACTCTTTACTAAAGTTAAAAATATCTATGCTTTGTGTTTGTATATAGTCTAAAAGAGTTGTGTGTATATCCTCTTCATCTAAGTTATGAAGCTTTTTTTCATCTAAGATAATTGAGCCTAGTTTTTTTAACACTTTTGCTTCAGCTTTTTGAGTTTCAAGATTAAATTTTAACTCTTTTTCCTCTTTTATAAGATAATAAAAGTATCTATATATCTGATCAGAACTTATGGATGATGAAAGGTGGATTTTTGCATCTTTATTTAGTCCATCAAGAGAGGCAATAACTAAATAACTTTCATTATACAAACTATCTTCAAAGTTTAAAACAGCACCTTTACCTGATGCTAAAAGGTACTTAGTTTTGTTTTTATCTCTTAGTTTAGCTATGCGATCTGGGTAGGCAAAAGCTAGTAATACACCGTTTAGTGAGATATCTAAGTTTTTAGCGAATGTTGGAAGTTTTTTTCTAAACTCATTGTATGTTTTGAGATGCTCTTTGTGTGAGTTAAGATTGTTATGAAGATACTCAACTCTTAGACTTATATCTGAATCGTATCTTGATGAGCCATTAAAAACATCTTTTTCACTTAGCAAAGTAGCTAGTAGTGAGGCTTGATGAGTTAATCCTAACTCAGAAGATTTTATAACCATATGTGAGAGTCTAGGATGGACTCCAAGCTCTAAAACATTTTTACCATGTGTTGTGATGAGGTTCTTTGTATCTAAAAGTTCTAGCTCTTTTAAAAGCTCTTGGCTTGAGTTGATTAGGCTTTTTGGTGGATGATCTAAAAAGTTTAACTCTTTAGTTTCGCTAACTCCCCAAGATGCCAACTCTAAAACAAAACTACTTAAGTCATCTCGTAAAATTTGTGCTTGTGGATGTTTAACTAGCTCTTTATGTTTGTGCCAAAGTTTATAAACCTTACCATTAAAAAGTCTTCCCGCACGACCTGCTCTTTGTGTAGCATCATCTTGAGATATAAAAAGGGTATGGAGTGAACTCATCTTAGAGTTTGAGTTGTAGAGTGAGATTTTTTGAAGCCCTGAGTCTATAACTACACCTATGCCATCTATGGTTAGCGAGGTTTGGGCTATATTTGTTGCTATAACTATCTTTCTCTCACCTTTTTCACTTGGCTCTATAACTCTTTGTTGCTCTTTTTTATCTAGTGAACCATAAAGAGGAAGTATGTTTATCTTCTCATCTTTTATAGATACTTTTAAAAGTTTCTCTAAGTTTTTTATCTCTTTAGCCCCTGGTAAAAACACCAAGATACTAGAGGTATTACTTTTAATAATCTCTAAAATAAGTTTGTTAATATATCTAGCTAACTCTTTAAGTGTAGGTTGGCTAGTTTGCTTAGGTAAAAAAATCTCTTCAACATCAAAACTTCTACCAAGACTTTTTATAAGTTTAGCTCCAAGCATTTTTGTAAGTGCGTCTGAGTTAAGTGTAGCAGACATAACTAAGATTTTTAAATCATCTCTAAGAAGCTCTTGTGACTCCAATGTTAAAGCAAGGGAAAGATCTGCATGTAAACTTCTCTCATGAAACTCATCAAAAATCACTATGTCATACTCATCAAGTGAAGCATCTCTTTGAAGCATCCTTGTCAAGATACCCTCAGTTACAACCACTATTTTTGTATTTTTAGATACTTTAGACTCCCCTTTAACTATGTACCCAACTTCATCACCAATCTTAGTGTTTAAAAGTTCTGCCATCCTTAAAGCACTACTTCTAGCAGCCAAACGTCTAGGCTCAAGCATTATAATCTTCTGATCAAAGGCTTTGGCTAAAGCAAGAGGAACTAAAGAGGTTTTACCAGCACCAGGAGGAGCTTGAAGTATAAGTCTATTGGAAGTTTTAAAAGTGTTGATTATATCTTGAAGAACATCTTCTATTGGGAGTTTTTGCATTGTTTATGGACTTTTTATTTTTATAAATTATAGCTAATTTTGGATATAAACTTAATGGCATAAGGTGGTAAATAAGCTTTATGCTTTTAAATATATTAAATATTTAATTAATCGTTGTTCTTACCATAGATTTATAACAAATAATTTTATTTTAAATTTTATAACAAGCACTTTTTGATAAATTAATTTACTTTTTTGATGTGATACATATCACAGACAAAGTATAATAAATGTGTAATAATGTTTATATACTTTAAGGAGTATCTTATGAATTTGATTAAATCGTATAAAGAGTTTTCTAGTCTTAGTGAATATACTCACTCTATATCTTTACTTTTAGCTCGTCTTGTGGTAGCTTATGGGTTTTATGAACCAGCTATGATGAAGTGGGGTGATATTAACTCAGTTGCAACTTGGTTTGGATCTATGGGGATCCCTTTTCCTTTGTTAAATGCTTATATGTCAGCAACTACCGAGATAGTAGGTGTTGTTTTTCTTGTTTTGGGTTTTTTAACAAGATTTATCTCTATACCACTTATAGTTGTGATGATAGTTGCTATTGTAACTGTACATCTTTCTAATGGTTTTAGTGCTGGAAACAATGGCTTTGAGATACCACTTTACTATATGTTGTTTTTATTGATATTTATAGCGCATGGAGCTGGTAAATTTTCTATAGATTATTATCTTTTTGACAAAAAAAGTTAGAGGCTTAAGTTATGGAAGCCTTACTTGATTTTTCTAAACATATTGGGGAGTATAACTTTCCAATGGTAAACTTTTTACTTCAAGCTTTTTTAGTTCTTTTTGTTGTTTTATCTATAATGATACTTATCTATGATCGTTTTATACAGCGTGAAAATCAACTACTTATTAACTACCCTTTAATAGGGCGTATGCGTTACTTTTTTTATGCTCTTAGAGATCCTATGCGTCAATATTTTGGGGATGAAAAGTTTTATGAGTCGTTTGATAAGGTAAAATGGGTTTATGATGCAGCTGAGCGAAAATCTGTTTATGCATCTTTCTCCCCATCTCAACCACAAAAATCTGCAAGACTTAGCATAAAAAATGCAAACTGTGTTTTAAACACTACAGATGTTAGTGATGATTTTAGTGTAGTTTTTGGAGAAAATTCAAAAAAACCTTTTAAGACTAACTCAGTTTTTGGTCGTAGTGCTATGAGTGATGGTGCTATATCTCCAGAGGGTACACGCTCTTTTAGTAAGGGGGCATTTTTAGGTAAGTTTCCAATAAATACAGGTGAGGGGAGTTTAACTTCTAACTTTTTATACACCCATAAGTATTGCTCTAAAAATAAAAACTATATGGAAGTTTATGAGGGCACTTTTTTTGCAAAAACTGTTTATAGAGTTTTAAAGTTTGTTTTAAACCAAGCTCATAGTGAGAGAGTTTATAGACATATGGTTTTACAAAGAGGGGATGCCGAAAGTTTTTTGTTTGATAAAGAGTTACTTGTTTGTTATAGAGTTGATTGGAGTGCTCCACTTGATGCTTTTCCAGATGAAGTTCCTGAAGATATACCAGATATTATATTTCAAATGGGAAGTGGTTTGTATGGTGTTCGCCATAAAGATGGAACTTTTGATGAGCAAAGATACCAAAAAAGTATGAAGTTTGCAAAAATGACAGAGATTAAAATGGCACAAGGAGCAAAACAAACTGGTGGTAAACTTTTAGCATCCAAAGTTAGTGAAGCTATAGCTTACTATAGAGGAGTTGAAGCTCATAAAGATCTTTTTTCACCAAACCAATTCCCTTTTGCTCACACACTTGATGAGTTGTTTGATTTTATTGGAAGATTGAAAAATTTAAGTGACAAACCAGTTGGTGTAAAGATGGTTATATCATCACAAGATGGTTTTGATGAGTATGCCAATCTCATTAAAGAGCGTATAGATGGAGGTTTAAACTCTTATCCAGATTTTATAACTATAGATGGTGGTGAGGGTGGAAGTGGTGCGGCACCTTTAGAGATGATGATGACTGTAGGTATGACTATAGCAAAAGCTTTGTTTCTTGCTGATAGCACTCTTGTTAAACTTGGCGTAAGAGATAAGGTTAAAATCATAGCTAGTGAAAAGGTTTTAACTCCAGATGATGCCATAGTTCTTTTTGCTCTTGGGGCTGATTATGTGGCAATAGCAAGGGCTTTTATGATGAGCGCTGGTTGTATAAGAGCTAGAGAGTGTTCAGGTGCACATGGTAGAGCTTGTCCTGTAGGTCTTGCAACTCAAGATAGATCAAAAAGGGCTTCATTTTTAGTTGAGAAAAAAGCTCAAAATGTTTCGTCTTATCATGCTCAACTTTTATCTGGTATTCGTAATTTATTGGCCATTATGGGAGTAGATAAACTTGAAAACCTAGGCAAAAAGAATTTAATATTTAAAGATCACACAGGTAAAACATACATGGATGTTGATCAGTACTTTAGTGAGGCAATAGCATAATGAAAACTATAGCATTAAGGGGTAGAGCCTACCCAACAGACCTAAACCATTCTGGAACAGTTTTTGGTGGGTGGATAATGGCAAAAATGGATAAAGCAGCATCTATAGCAGTTGAAGATATTATTATATCTCCTGCGGTAACAGTTAGTGTGAGTGATTTACACTTTTTAAAACCAATAAGAAACGGTGATATTGTTACCATATACACACAGATTATAGACATAGGAAGAACTTCAATAAAAGTCGATGTAAGTGTTCAAGTCAAATGCAAAGTATCTCGTCAAGAGTACGAGGTAACAAACGCAGTTTTCACCTTTGTTAGTGTAAATGAAAATGGAAAAAGTGTCCCCGTAAAAGATGTCATAAGAGATGACGCAGATAAATATGTCAAAGATCTTTTAGATTGATAGTGAAATGTTAAAAAAAAGTTCTCTCGTTACCAATGTTCACATTGGTAACGCATACTTAAGTTTATTTACTTCAGCTATATTTATACTTAAGGTCTTAACTCTTTTATAACTTCTTCGCTAGCCATTGGTATAGTAAGTATCTTTTTAGCGTTTAGATCCATCTTGTTTAAATCTACCATTCTTATTTGTGAGTTGTTAAAGGTGCGGAAGTAAAACTTTTTAGCTTTTAAATCACTTGCACTTGTCCATGTTGTAAAGTCTGCAATGATATTTCCATGTTTGTCTTTGTGTGCTTCTCTTGCTGAACCTTTAGGGATGTCAAAGTTGTTGAGTATGTGGAAAGCTTGAATTACACTTTCTCTACCGTTAGCTGTAGGGATGTTTGATTTTGAAAAGGCAACCGCTCTTATAAAACGAGATGGTGGAGTAAAATCACCTGGAAGTCCAACTAAACCAGCACCTAAACCAAAAGGTTTTAGCTCAACACCACCAACACTTCTAGTCTTAGGTTGAACTGCACCTAGGTTTGGATAGTTTCTAAGGTTTGTCATATGCCAATCAAATGATGGAGAGTTTGTTAAAACACCTAAAGGGTTATCAAAAACATTAAGTTTTCCATTAAGATACTCTATAGTTATACTTTTCCCACTTGCATCAGTAACTATAAAGTGTACTGGTGGAGAAAAACCCCAAGCCTCAAAAATGATTTCAGGTACTACAAGATCTTTTATATTTTCTTTTACCTCTTTAGTTGTTGCAAAGTTTTCAAGTATGTATGAGCCAAGTTCCCAAACTGCTAAAGTGTTTTTTGCATCACTTTTTTTATAAGACATATATTTTGCAGTAGTTGGATGGTAAAAAAGCCCCATAGCTAAACCTTTTTCATTAAGCCCATCAAAAATCCAAGGAACGCCTGCACCATTTGCACCTATGGAAGCGTACTTAGATACCCATTTTTTACCATTTACACCATCTGGAGTTGCACCTTGGCGTTTATAACCACGAGGAACAACTAAAACATTTGAGCCCATATCTACTTCAAACTCTAAGGTTCTAGCATGCACAACACTTCCATCTTTAGATGTTAAAGTTATACCTGTACAAGCATCCACGCTTGTAAAACCCAATGATGCCATAGCTACTACAGTAGCTAAACTTAATAAACTTTTTTTTATATTTAACATTTTTGTCCTTAATTTAGTTTTGCATTGTAAACAACATCTACAACTTTTATATCTTTTATATGCATAGGTTTTACCTTAAGTGGATTCTCTTCAAGAAGTGTAAAGTTTGCTCTTTTACCAACTTTTATTGAACCTATCTCATCTTCAAGATTAAGTGTTCTTGCTGCATTTATAGTTATACCTTTTATGGCAGTGTATGGATCTATCTTTTGATCTTGGGAGACAAAATTTCCATCACTTGTCATACGATTAACCGCAGTCCAAGCAAGGGTAAGTGGCTCTAATGGTGCCATACCAAAATCTGAGTGAAGTGAAAAAGGGATATCTCTATCTTTTAGTAATTTCATAGCAACCATGTTTTGTGCTCTTTTTTTACCTAAGCCATATTTTGAGTATTTATCTGTTAATGCCCATAGGTAGTAAGGGTTTAGTGAACCCTCTATACCTAACTCTTTCATCTGATCAGCTTGTGAAGCTGTAAAGTAACCCATATGATGAAGTGTAAGTCTATGGTTTTTTCTAGGGTTGCGTTTCATCATCTCACGAGTTATATCTATACATCTTTGAATCCCCAAATCCCCATTAGCATGAATATGAATCTTATAACCCTTATCCCAATAAAAATTCATCTGCTCTTTAAAAAGTTTAAGTGGTGTCATCCATTGCCCTTTAAAGCCATCACTATAGCCATCTTTCATCTGCATAGCAAGGGAGTAGATAGCACCATCAGCATAGAGTTTCACCTCTTTTTTAATCATCTTGATGTTTTGAGTGTCGTACTTAGAAGCTGTTTGCATCCACTCATAAGCTTTTTCATTTGATTTGCCATTAGCATTATAAAGTTGGGTTCCATTTAGAACATTATAAACATCATAAGGAGGGTTCTTTGCCATTTCAGCTTGAAGCATTGCATACTCCATCTTAAAATTTGACTCAGGAAAACCTTGTTCAGCAACAGTAGTTACACCATTTTTCCTTATAAGTTTGCTCATATCGCTTAGACCCTTTTTGTAACGAGTAGGATTTAAAAGATATGGAGCAATGCGTGGAACAAGTGCTAGCCAACCACCCTCAAAAAAGTGACCCCTTTTCCACTCAACTTGTGGATTACCCTTATAGTCTTTCTCTTTTATATTCATCAGTTTTATAGCTGCATCATTTAAAAAAACCTCATGAAATGAGCGATGAATAACTGCAACAGGTTTAGTAGGAGAAATTTTGTTTAGTATCTCTTTGTTTAAATCTCCATGCCAAAGTTGATGATAACCCCAGATAAAAAGAACATCATCAACTTTTGCATATTTAGCAACACTCTCTTTAACTCTTTGTATATAAGCATCATGCCCCTCAACACCTTTTTTAAGACCATCTGGTACATCCCAATCGTGAGGAGCAATAATATCTCCACCAAGTATAATAGCAGCTATAGATGGATGTACATGAGGTTCAACAAATCCAGGCAACATAGTTTTACCCTTTAAATCTACCTCTATAGTTTTACTTAAGTGATTACTAGGTACACCAGCTTTTGTACCAACATAAATGATTTTTCCATCTTTGACTACCACAGCTTCAACATAGCTTGGTGTAGCGCCATCCATAGTCAAAATATCACCACCAAAGTAAATAGTTTCTTGTGGTACTTGCTTCTCATCTTGAGGTTTAGTCACCGAGCATCCAATGATACCAAGTGTAGTAAGTAGTACAAAAATTATATTTTTCATTATTATAAAACCCTATATATTTATGTCAAAAAGTATATCATAAAATAATTATGTAGCTATCACACATAGTTGAATAAGTTCATACTTATTTAATTGAACTTATCATATACTTATAACATGAATGATTTAAGTAATTTTAAAAATACATGGACAGATCAACTTCTTAATAGCCCACATATAGGGATACTTGTTGTAGATGATGTTCGTAACAACCTTTTTGTGAATGAGAAAATCTGTGAACTTTTTGGATATACAAAAGAGGAGATAGAAAAAGATACTGCTCGTATTTTTCACTGTACAGATGAAAGTTTTATGCAATTTGGAAAACAAGCGTTTGAGTCTGTACTTAGAGGTGTGCCTGTACAGTTGGACTATCAGTTTAGACGAAAAGATGGCAGTTGTTTTTGGGGACATATCTCAGGTGACCTTATGCAAAACCAAGAAGAGGTGCTTTGGACTCTTGTAGATATGAGTACTAGAAAAACACTTGAGGTACAAAACTTCAAAAAAGCACAGATTATAGAGCAACTACAAGATGGAATTATCACTATTGATCTTGAGGGTAATTTTACTAGTTGGAATCAAGGTGCACAAAGAATCTTGGGCTACAGTAAGGAAGATGTATTGGGTAAGTCAACAGAGATGGTTTACCTAAAAGAAGATATAGAAAAACGTAAAAAAAACCTTCAACTTCTTATAGAAAAAGGTGTTTTTTATTCGGAAAGAAAACTTAGAAAAAAAGATGGTTCTATTATTACTACTGGTTTAACAGGCTCTTTGTTAAAAAGTTTTGATGGAAAACCAATAGGAATGATAGGCTATTTTAAAGATATCAGTATTCGACTCAAAGCACAAAAAGAACTTGAAGAGACCAATTACAATTTACAACAATATATGGATGTAATTGATAAAATTGATATTGGTATTTTTATAGTAAACGAAGACTTTAGTGTTCGTTATATGAATAACACTATGATAAGTTGGTTTGGTAATCAAACAAATAAGACTTGTTATTCAGCTGTAGCTGGACTAGATAGCCCTTGCCCTTACTGTAAACTTTCTGATGTTATATTTGAAAATAAAAAAGTTATTTATGAACCAACTACTCCTGATGGGCAGTCTTTTGATATAGTAGCAACTTCTATAAAAAACTTGGATGGAAGCATCAGTAAAATGGAAGTTATACGAAATGTTACTGATTCAAAACAGGTACAACGTCATATAGAAAAGCAACAAGAACTCCTACAATATCAAGCGCATCATGATGCCTTAACTGGACTTGCAAATCGTGTTCTTTTTAGCGATAGGTTGAAGCAAGCAATGAAAAAATCTAAAAGAAATAAGACAGTTTTAGCACTGCTTTTTATAGATTTAGATCATTTTAAAGAGATAAACGATTCACTAGGGCATAACATAGGTGATGAAGTATTAAAAGAGGTAAGTAAACGTTTACATTCGGTGATTAGGGATGAAGATAGTTTATCACGACTTGGAGGAGATGAGTTTACTGTTATAGTTGAGGGACTAGAACATGAACAATCTGCCTCCACTTCAGCAAGGAAAATTTTAGATGCCTTATCTCAGCCATTTAATCTTGGTGGACATATGATGTATGTTTCTTGTAGTATTGGGATTAGTCTTTTTCCTAGAGATGGAGAGAGTATTGAAGATATAATAAAATTTGCAGATTCGGCTATGTATAAAGCCAAAAAAGAGGGTCGAAATAATTTCCAATTTTACAATACTGAGATGACACGCCGTTCATTAGAACGCATTCTTATGGAGGCTGACTTACGAAAAGCGATTGAAAATGATGAGTTTGTAGTATATTATCAACCTCAAGTAGATGGGTCAGATAACACAATCAAAGGGATGGAGGGTCTTGTCAGGTGGCAACATCCTACACGAGGATTTCTTGCTCCTGCTGATTTTATACCTTTAGCTGAAAGTACAGGTCTGATCAAACAAATTGACCAAATTGTTATGCAAAAAGCGATGACTCAGTTTAAAAAATGGTATTCTCAAGGTTATGAACCAGGTGTGTTATCTCTAAACTTAACAGTTCAACAGCTACGAGATAAAGATTTTATAAAAACACTTCAAACTCGTATAGAACACAATAAATGTAATCGTACCAATCTTGAACTTGAAGTTACTGAAAGTGAAATCATGCAAAATCCAAAACAAGCTATAAAGGTACTGCAAGAGATATATGATTTAGGTATAAATTTGGCTATTGATGACTTTGGAACTGGTTACTCTTCACTTTCTTACTTAAAACGTTTACCAATTACAAAACTTAAAATTGATCAATCATTTGTTCAAAACTTGCCATCAGATGAAGAGGACAAAGCTATTGCCATTGCAGTTATAGCACTTTCAAAAAGTTTAAAATTAGATGTGATTGCTGAGGGTATTGAAACGAAAGAGCAAAGAGACTTTTTGGTAAACAATGGATGCCATCTTATTCAAGGCTATTTTTATTCAAAACCACTTTGCGCTGATAAGATAACACTGATTCTTAAAAATGGTTTTTAGACCTTTTTTCAGAACTCTAAACTTTAATCACCTAATAAATTAATTAAATCTTACTATAAGCATTAACAAAAAAATATGTTTTTATACACTCCTAAATACAATTGTGACATTTAATGTCATTTTTTAATGTTATACTTTTAACCCAAATTAAGGAAAGCCTAAAATGAACAAAAACAGAAGAAAAAATAATCCAAATAGTGCTTATATATTTTTAACATTAGAACTTATTGCATTTTTGATTTTTGCTTATTTGTTGTATGTATTGTTAAGCTGGAATCTATATATACTTTTAGGTGTTTACTTAGTACTAGCTCACTATGTATATAATGCTTTTGTTAGGTTTGGCAAAGTATTAAGAAGATCTAGAAAATTAAATTATATCTAGTAGGGATTGTCTTTTTTATAAACCCTACTAATATCTATTTCTAAACTTGCTTTTTCAAAAAATCTTTCTCTATAGCTAAGTAGTTGAAATCTGTTAAAATCTCATCTATGGTTACACCTATATCTTTATGTACTTTTCCAATATTGCCGTGTGCTAAATCGTTTCTTATAATTCTAACATTATCAATCAGATTGCTATAATCAATAAAGTAATTTTTTTTATTCATCTTATTTGCTTTGTATAGTTTGTGCATTTTGTTTTTTATCTCTTCATTTGCTGAATCTTTATGTGGAAAAAATGCTAATGAAACTAAACTCTGTTCATCAGTAAAGTTGGTTCTAAAAAAATCTTTTACAGATTTATGAAACTTATAATACGCTTTTCTTGAACTACTTTTTAAACTTATATGATCAATATAATTTTGTATTCTATCTTTTGAAACTGCCGATAAATTTTTAGATGACTCTATAATATACTCACCCAACATCTCATTTATAATAGTTATAGAGTTTAAAATAAGACCTTTTTCATTTAGAAGTTTTGAGAAAAAGTACTGCTTTTTGTACTCCTCTTGTTTAACTGCTTTGTCAATTTGACTTAACATATCTTCTACATCATTTATGGCTATTTTACTTAGTTTAAAGTCTGATTTTATTTTTTTACCTATGTCTATAACTTCACTTATAATTTTACTTTTTTCAAAAAATCTAAATGAGTTAGCAAGTAGATTTTGAGATATAAGATTTAACTTATCTTTATAAAGATTAAAGTTTTTATCTTCAAAGTCAAGATTTTTATCTATGGTTAATGAGTATTTATAATGTTTCAACATAGTAATAAACTTTGAAATCTCATAATATTGCTCTAAATCTATCTCTTTTATCCCATTTTTTGTTTGTAACTGGTACTTTGCTGTGCTGATATCATCAAGTTCAGAGATCATCATCTTTACTAACTCGTAAGGTATTGCTTCCTCTTTTGTGTTAGATATCTTTGGCTCTTTTTTTATCTTAGGTGTCTCGATTTTTTTATCAAGAGCATCTAAACTTACTTGTATTTTTGTTAAAAGAGTTAGAACTTGAGTATTTTGTTCAACCTCAACTACGAGCTCATTTTGCGTGGGACTATAAGATTTTTTAAAATTAGGCTCTTTATAGATAACATCAAGTCCTAACATCTCCCTCTCTAACTTTTTTGCCTCCTCATCTGAAAAAAGAGAGGTCTCTTTAGGTTTGGGCGTTTGTTTCACCTTAGGTTTTGGTGCATTTTCAATTCTATCTCTTATACTGTCTAATGCTTGCTGTAAATTTGCCATATTAATGCCTTGTATAGATTTTTTAAAATATTTTGAGAAATTGTGAGGTTATTATTGTATCAGAGTAATTCTTTATTTTACTTCCTATATATAAATTTTTGCTATTTTCAGTTAAATGTGATAAACTGTCAATATTAACTGAAAAGGCAATATTTGGCAAGACCACAAGGTAGCACATCAATCTCGATTTATGAGCCTTTTAAAGAGCTAATAATCTCCCTAAGAGCCATGGGTGTAGGTGTTAGCTCTATCTTAAAGCGTATAGGCTTTGGTAGTAGACAAGGTTTATACAACTACTTTAAAAAACTTCAAGTACAAAGTGGAAATAAAACCTCAAAACTAGCACTTAGTATAAAAAACTCTATGCCTCTACACTTTAAAATAACCTACGCCAAAAAAAAGATAAAAGAGTTCTATAATAAGCAAGATGGCAAGGTATATATCTCCTTTAGTGGTGGTAAAGACTCTACTGTTTTACTACACTTAGTTCGCTCCATATATAAAGATGTTGAAGCAGTCTTTTGTAACACAACTAACGAATACCAAGAGATACTAGAG